>CAZBEU010000615.1:0-3660 GCA_964491005.1 uncultured archaeon
TTTGATTGCCACCCCTATAAGCGAGTATCAAATTAATTTGGATTGGGATGATAATCTTGAACCCGATTTAGACGGATATCGTATTTATCGAGGTACATCTCCAGGGTTTACAGCGGATGTTTCAACCTTGATTAATGAAACTACATTCAGTTATTATTCTGATACTGGGCTCAATCCAGATACGACATATTATTATATTATAAGAGCTGTAGACAACTCAACAAATCTAAGTGCAGAATCAAGTGAAGCGTATGCTACAACATTAGCATTACCAGATACTACGCCTCCAAACCCTCCAATAGGTTTGATTGCCACCCCTATAAGCGAGTATCAAATTAATTTGGATTGGGATGATAATCTTGAACCCGATTTAGACGGGTATCGTATTTATCGAGGTACATCCCCTGGTTTTACAGCAGATTTTACAACTTTGATTAATGAAACTACCTTCAGTTATTATTCTGATATTGGACTCGATCCAGATACGATATATTATTATATAATAATTGCTGTAGATACTTCATCAAATCCAAGTGCAGAATCAAGTGAAGTATATTCTAAAACTTTTAAAATAAACAACAATACCCAAGAATTCCTTTATATCTCACTAGTAATTGTGATATTAAGCGCTATAGCGTTATCAATCGGATATTTATATATTAAAGAACATCAAACAACTAACGAAGTAAATAGCAAAAAAATCATACCAAATACAAAAGAATTCAAATCAAGAGCAAAATTAAAAAAGAAATCCTTAGAAAAAAGATATTGGAAGCCCGAGGATATAAAGATATTTTCACTTAAAGAACCTAATACTAAATATATTTCACAAAATCATTTGAATCAAATTATTAATAAAGAAAATGCGAAAAATTTAATTAATAATGCCAAAGATATTAGAATTACTCTTTTAGAAGGAGATTTTTTTGATACATTAGAGCAGTTCAAATGGGAAAATGAAGAAGAAAAACAAATTTTCATTGACGAAATGTTAGCCTTATCACCGAGAGAAAGGAGAAAAATTATTGATGAAATGAAACAAGATTTAGAATTCATTCATTTTTTAGACAACTAAAAAATACAGAGGATAATTTTAAAAAAATGACAACAAAATTAATAGAAAAAGAAGAGAAAATCTATAAAATTGTCCAAGAATATCTAAATCAAAATAGATACATGCAATTAAATGAAATTATACCATATGTTAAAGCAAAACTTGCAAAAAAGAAAATAAATATAAATGAAACGGGGATTATTTCTATTCTTTCATCTTTTATAAAGAGAAATATTATTGTTGAGGGTTCGAAATTATTAAAAGAAGATGTGCTTAAAGTTGAAAAAAGATATATAATCTATAAATATATAATAGAGAATCCAGGAGCATATTATTATGATCTGGTTAAAAATTTAAATATTAGTAGTCATGTCGTTAGATGGCATTTGAATATTTTGGATTTGTTTGGTTTTATTGATCATATAAAGATTGACAATCATGAAATTTACTTTGATAAAAATCTTGATCCTGATAAAGTTACGGCAATATATTACATTTCAAATGAAAAATGCAAAAGTATCATAGATTATCTGAGAATAAACGATCATGGAATTACAAAAACTAAACTTTCAAAAAATCTCTCTATGCATTTAAATACCATATCAAAATATCTGGATGGATTAGAAAAGATTGATTTATTAGTTAAAAAAAAACTATCTAACAAAACTCTTTATTTTCTTAAAAATGAGAATTTAATGTCTTTACTATCTAAATAATTAACATTAATTTGATTCATATTTTAAATTATTTGGGATACGTTTTTTAAATTAAACAAATATTAAATTATAATATTAGAGATGTTAGCTTTAATTAAACAATGAGTTATGATAAAAAAAGAAAATTCAATGAATTAATTAAAACACTATTCCATGATGATAAATGGAAAAATAGAGCTGAAGCTGCTAGGAAATTAGGGGATTTAAAAGATGGAAGAGCAGTAAATTTAATGTGTCGAGCTCTTAACAAAGAAGAAGATTATATTGTAAAAAATCATCTTATTGAAGCATTAGGTTCAATTGGAAATCCTAAGGCTGTCAGAGATTTGATAATAATTTTTAATCAAGAGATAAAAAAACCTATAGATAAATATCGATTAGAATTAATTATTAGTAGTTTTATTAGCATAAAAGATAAAAGATGCTTACCTTTTATTAGTATTCTATTAAATTCTGATCATCAAACTTTAAGATTATTAACTCAAAAAGCCTTTGATGTTATTCTCCCTAATTGGAAGGAATATACGACAGAAATAGAGAATGATTCTCTTTTCAAAAAAGATTTTAATTCTAAATTATAAATCTTGACTATAATCTTTATTATGTACGTGAAATATATCAAATATTTAATAAATACTTTAATTAGAGTTCTGATACCTATAAGAAATATAATATAAAGTAAAATGAATAAGAATTTGAGTAAAAAAAGGATAAGTTGCTGGGATTTAGAAGGACCAATTACAATATTAGATTTTGCAGCAGATTTAGGTCGACTACTTAATAATAAAAGTGAATTGAATCTTAAAGACCTTGATATGGCAGATTTTTTTTTTATGATTTCTCTATATGATGATTATTTAATAGATACGCCAGGTATTAAAGAAAAATTAGGAATTAATGATTATCAACCAGGAGATACCTTAAGATTAATGGCACCTCTCTATGTATCTTCTTTTTCTAATAAGGAATTAATAAGATTAGCAAGTAAAAATTTAGGAATTCTTACTGGTATAAAAGAATTAATTCCAATTTTAAGAAAGAATTGGGAGATTTATGTTATCTCGACGAGTTATTCTCAATTTGCCCATCAGATAACAAATGAATTAAATATAAAAAAAGAGAATGTATATTGCACTGATTTTCTAATAGATGATCTTAAAGAATCTTATTCTAATATTCAAGATGATGTAGATATATTAGTTCGAAAAATATTTACAAGATATTTAAACAATAAAAAAAATTTAGAAATGGTTTTAAATGATTTGGATGCTTTTTTTTGGAGTAATACTTCTTCTGAATATGTTAAAATTATGAATCAAATAAAAGTACGAGGGGGTAAAAGAAAAGAATTAGCAGTAGAAGAAATTTCTAACCTAACAAGAATTCCAATATCTGAGATGATAGCGATTGGTGATTCAATAACAGATATTAATATGTTACAACGATTAAATAAAGAAGGTGGTATATCTATTTCATTTAATGGAAATAGATTTTCTTTAAAATATGCAAATATTGGAATAACAAGTGAAAATGGATTAGGATTTCTTCCTATCTTTGATAATTATGATAATATAAATAATTTCTTGTCTAAATGGGAAAATAAATATCAACTATTTAAAAATAATCTTGAATTAATTCCAAATGATTTAATCTCAAAAGATACGAAGGATTTTTTTATTAAATATAACTTCATCCCAAAAATTTATAATCTTAAGAATAAAACAGCTAGAGAAATAAAATTAATAATAGAAGAACAAGAAGATATGAGAAAGATTGTAAGAGGTTGGGCTGGAAAACTTGGATAGAATAAAAATTATTATTATTAAATCCTTTCCTTTTGTAAAAAAAATAATATTTAAAAAAATAAAATTTAGATTAAATTATTTACCA
>CAZBEU010000616.1:0-2063 GCA_964491005.1 uncultured archaeon
ATTCTCATCGAAAAGTATCAAAATAATCAATCATCAGGCAGTACACCTTCTGCTTGTTAACTTCCGAGGACGCAACCATCGGAACACTCAAATAAGATAAATGTCCAACATTGTCTTATTTTATAATATGCGTGAAAATATCGAATTAAGATTTATAAAGGGAAAAATTACTGAATTAAGGCAATATAGAGGGTATCCTGATGAAAAAGAGTGCGATCTTAGAATCCCAGGTTCTTTACTTTTTAAATTGCTGCTTAGTGATAAATCAATAGAAGAATTAAACTATATTATGGATGATGCGATTGTGAAGCCTTCATCGAAATTATTAATTAATGTTATGTTTCCAAAACGAATCTCATATCCAGATAGTTATTACTAAGAATTTACTTTTATTCATCACAATTAAAAAAGCCTAAATCATAAATTAATATATGAATAGTCTTGAACGTGTTTGGCACAAATTAAATTTAGAAGAACTGGATCGAATCCCATTATTTACTCCAGGTATAGATGGAAATTTGTCAGATAAAATCCTTGGCAAAAAACAAAGGTCTACATTTGAAGTTGTTGAAGAATTAGCTAAGGAAAATCCAAACTGGGTTGAATTAGTAAATGGAATTATTAGATTGATTAGGAGAATTAATCAAAAATAATTATTTTAAACAATTAGATTAATTCAAATAATAAGAAGATTAAATATTAATAAAGGATTTTGAAATTGGATGAAGAAAAAAACAGAAAAGATGAGAAATATTATTAAAGTTTTTACCAGTCTAAACCGAGAAATAATTAAAGAAAATTTATGTTGTTTCTGCGGTGCATGTGTTGCATATTGTGAAAACCAAAATTATGATGTTATAAAAATGAAAAATGATATTCCTCAATATAAATCAAATGAAACTAAAAAGAATTGTATTCTATGTGGAGTTTGCTATAATATCTGTCCACAAACAGATACAATTAAAACAGAATTGGATCAATTATTAGGAATCGAAAATGAGATAGGCCCTATCTATAAAATAATGATAGCTAGAACATTACGATCATCATTTAATGAATTTAAACAAGATGGAGGGTTAGTGTCTACGATTTTAGAATATCTTTTTGAAAAGAAAAAAATAAATGCAGCTATTGTGTCTATGTATGATAAAAATCTAAAACCTATGCCTAAAATTATATTTAATAAATCTGATTTAATACATTCAGCAGGTACTCGTTATTCAGTATCTCCTCAAATAATACCATTAAAAGAACTATCCAATATAACAAAAAAATTCTTAGAAGAAAATAATGCTGAGAAAAAAGAAAATTTAAAGATAGCATTTGTAGGTACTCCATGTCAAATAAAAGCAATTAGAAAAATGCAATATTTTAAAAAAATCCCCTCTCAGTTCATAAAATATGCTATAGGTCTTTTTTGTTTTAAGAATTTTTATTATAATAAATTTTATGATCTGATTGAAAGAGAAATAAATGTAAAAAGTAACGATATAAAGAGGATTAATATAAAAAAAAAGGTATTTGTAAAATCTTGTGATAATAGCAATTTTGAAATAGAATTAAAGAAATTCGATTCTGCTGTTAGAAATAATTGTATTTATTGTGATGATTTTACTTCAAAATATTCTGATATTAGTATAGGTGGCACAGGAGCTCCTGAAGGATATTCATTAATTCTAATAAGAAATCAAAAGAATAAGGAACTATTTAATAATATGATATCAAAACATTATATTATACAACATAGTAATTTTAATAATGAAAATTATACAGAATGGAAAGAAAATAAAATTGCGTTGCTAAAAAGAATGATTTCATTAAAAAAAAAATACGAAAAGTAGAAATCTACTTTTCAGTTTTAACACCAAACAAACAAAATTTTTTCCCCTTTTCCTGATTGAAAAATGGATATTACTAGCGTTAATACTCTAACTATAAATGTGAACAAATTTGGACACGGGGTCCTCACTTGTTCTAACCCGTCGTTAGAGGAAACGGGCGATTAAGATGAATCATGATGTAGTACATCCGCATGAATATACTTGTTGCTGAACTAATAGGGC
>CAZBEU010000617.1:0-1703 GCA_964491005.1 uncultured archaeon
AAATGCAATTTAGAATTTAAAGGAAAAAATAATTTTCTTCTATCTTTTAGAAAATTATTTAATCCTGGATGACAACATCCACATAGTAGAATATATGCATCTTTTGTTTTGATATAACAGGTTTACTCATATATCTCCCCATAATCTGAGGAAAAATACGAATTGGTTAAGAAAATTCCTTGAAGGTCTTCAATTGCCCTTCTTTTATTATTTATTATTTAATTTTTTTTAGGGATCTTTTTTCCCTGATATCTTACAGGTATGTTCCAATCTTTGTGAACATATATTGGTAAATCATAATTCTCTTGGATAATTCCAAAAACACCATCAGTATGATCATAATGGTTATGTGATAAGATCAATGCATTGATTGAAGATGGTTTAAGTCCATATTTTTTAAGATTTTTTAGCAATGGCTCTATTTTAGTACCTGCATCAAATAATATTTTTTTTTCCTCAATTTCAATTAGAACTGAAAAACCATAGGATAATACATAACTTGATTCAGATTCATTTAAATCATCAATTAAAATAGTTAATTTTATTGAAGTCATTGATTCTCTTTATTATTATAAATTGATATATATATGAAAAATTTTTTTATCGATTACCTTAACAAACCATATTTTAACAATTTCACTTAAAAACTCTCCTATGGTTATATTTGTTATAAAAGTTAAAGATAAAATTTTTCCTCTTAATAAGATAATGAGCACTATATTTAACTAATTTAGTTCAAGGATTTATTAAAATTTAAATCTTGCTCTTGGAAGAAAAATATAAAATCAGTAATATTGTTTTAATAAATCATTGCATATGGGACAAAAAAGAAGTAGAATTTCAATCTGTTCTATACTTTTATAAGAATTATTCAATTTCAAGCACGCTAACGATCTTGAGGCACTATAAATTTCTAAAATTTTTTTATTCCATGCTAAATGACTTAATTTATTGCTTTTTTTGTAGAAGAATAATTAACAAATTTCATTGGTTTTTTAGCATAACCTTTTTCATCAATACCTCCACATTCTTCCAATATATCTTCAGGTATCAAATTTTGACCTATTCTAAATTTAATTAATTTATCAAGGGTTTCAATTCCTTGAATTAATTTTATTCGATTCCCAAACAAATTTAATTCTTTTAAATTATGTAATATAAATAATCCCTCAATTTTCTCAATCATATTATCTTCAAAAGACAGAATTTCTAAATTATGTAAAGATTCGAGATTTTTAATATATTTAATTCGATTATTAGAAAGATACAAGATTTTTAAATTATATAATTTATCAAGACCAGAAATTTCTTTTATATAATTTCCATATAAATTTAATTTTTCAAGATTCTGTAAAGAATCTAAGTGCTGTATTGTGAAAATCTTATTGTTAAATAGATTAAGATTTTTAAGGTCAGTTAATTTTTCTAAACCTTTTATTTGAGAAAAATTTTTAATACCTAAATTTCCTAAATAAAGATTATTATCTATAACTTCAATTTTATTTCTAAATACTTCTACAAACATTAAAAATAGAAATTTAATTAATTATTTCTAATTTATCATCTTGATTTTTCTCCTAATTTAATACCTAAAACTGATGTTCCATCAATTGCGTCAAAATTTTAAACGAACAAAATAAGATCTTCTATTTTTACCAACTGTACATTTGAAATTCAAATACCAAATAATCTGTCTGGCGTCC
>CAZBEU010000618.1:0-1740 GCA_964491005.1 uncultured archaeon
AAGAAATTTATTAATTGCTACTACAGAATTAAAAAGAATAAGTAGTAATTTAGACCTACCTCAACATATAAAAACAGAAGCTATGAAAGTATATAGAGAAGCATTTAAAAATAAATTACTGAGAGGAAGATCTATAAACTCAATGATTGCAGCTTCAATTTATTATGCTTGTAGAATCAAAAAAGTACCAATTACTCTTCAAGAAATTTTAGGTCAGTCTGATGATAATGATAAAGATGTAAGAAGAGCTTATAGGGCATTAATTAAAGAGCTAAAATTAAAAGCTCCAAATACTAACCCTCGTTCATTAATTCCAAAATTCATAGCAGAATTAAATTTAAATAATGAAGTTGAAAGAATTGCAGATAAAATTGTTGATACTTTTTCAAATCATTTTCCTATAAGTGGAAAGGATCCAAAAGGAATCTGCGCTGGAGCAATATACATTGCTACTAGATTAAAAAATCTTGATTTTACTCAAAAAGAAATAGCTGAGAAAATAGGAATTACAGAAATTACACTTCGGTCTCGTTATAAGGAATTAAAAACTAAATTAAATATAAAATTTCCAAATTTAAACTAAATATATTTTATCTTTTTTAGATTTTGAAAGAATTAATTGAAAAATTAATTTGGATGATCACTATAAATTACTCAAAGAAGCCTTTTTTTAGTAGTTATTATTTTTCTCTTCAATAAAGTATGAAGCTTAAATACTACTCATTATTTTTCATATATATTCTAAAAAATTATTCATATAAATTAAATGAAAAATGACAACTGAAAATAGTAAATATATAGAATATTTTCTTAATGAAGATTATTTAAAAAACCAAAAAGAAGCTTGGGAAGAAAGATTTGGTCCTCAAGTGAACAGTTTTAGCTATACTTTTGTTGTTCATGTGATTCCAGACAAACAAAAAATAGATATTGAACGTGAATTTTATGTGGTGTTTGAATTATCATATGGGAAATTGAAATATAATATAGTATACGATACTAAACCTAAAAAATTAAAAATTGGTTGGATCTGGTCTGGAACTCCTGAAAAGTGGAGACTTACTTTTAAGGAAGGACAGTTTTCGCATCTAAAAAAATCATTGAAAATATCTCAGTTTCGAAATCTTAATATGAATGCTATTGTACAATTGAATTCAAGATTTTTTGGACATCTTTTTGCATATGCTAGAGATTTTGGATATATTGAAGGTGAGTCTTTAGAAAGAACTTCTCAGGAAACTAAAGTAGACTCAGTTCAACAGAAAGAACCAATTCAAAAAAAAGATCCTGAACAAATAAAACAAGAAATTCAAAATATTATATCGAAGATTAATAATGAGGGATGGAAACCAGATTTAGGACGACAATTAGGTTATTGTTATTTTGATCTAGGACATCTTGAAAAAGCGGAAGAAGAATTCTTTAAATATTTATCCGAAACCAAAAATAATGATATTCCTGCCTTTATTTTTATGAAATGGGCTTCAGAAAATACCGAAGCTATGAATTTATTAATGAGTAAATCTGGTGCTAAAGATGTAAACATTGCTAATTTTTCCCCCGATGATATGAAACAAATGTATGAAGATGCTAAAAAGAATTATCTCAAACGATTCGAAAATTAATTTTTTTTTCCATTTTTTAATTTATTTTTAGTTCTTTACTAAACTAAAAAAAAAATTTTAAGATCTTAAGATTATGTGTTGATATGTTCCACCATACATATAAGATTACGTGAAA
>CAZBEU010000619.1:0-4618 GCA_964491005.1 uncultured archaeon
AAAACAGCTCAAATTCTTGAAGCTTATGAAGATGATGAAATTCAATTAATAATTCCTAAATTTGAATATGAAACAAAAAAAAAAACGTATCTTAAAAATCAAATCTATCAAACACACTTAGATGATGGGAAGACATATAGATATAAATTTATTCTTATTGGTGAAGAAGAGGTTGGAAAAACATCTATTGTAAGGAGATTTACTGAAAACAAATTTTCTGAAGATTATAGAGCAACAATAGGGTTAAATCTAATATCTCACACAATCAAATTTATTAATAATAATATTGAATTATTAATTTGGGATGTTGGCGCTCAAAAATATTTTAAACGTTTTCGAGAAACATATTATCAAGCTGCTCAGGCGGTTTTAATTGTTTTCGATTTAACAAATAGAGAATCATATAATAATATTCAAATATGGTTTGATGAAGTAAAAAATTTTATCGATATTAATGATATTTCAATAATAATTGTTGGAAATAAATCAGATTTAAAAGAACAAAGACAAATAGAATATAAACAAGGAGTAGATATTACTAATTCTTTGTATAGACAAGGAATATCCAATATATCTTACATTGAGACTAGCGCATTAACAGGAGAAAATGTCAATGAAGCTTTTCGATTAATCTCTTATCATTATATTATGAAAAACAAAGAATTTGAAGAAGAAAAACTCAAACGTAACATTAAAGCTGAGATTGATTTAATTTTAGAAAAAAAAGAAAATTTGATTGTCTCTTTTATTTCAGAAAATCAGTATTGGAATCCCGGCTTACAAATTCTCTCAAATATAGCTTCTAAATATTCATTAAATAAATCAACCGATATTGGTAATATAAAGAAATATGAATATAAAAATGGCGTTATTATCAAAAGTTATGATTTTAATTTTGATAAAATCGATAATTCTGATGCTATTATTTGTCTTTTTGATGGAAGAAATAAAACTCATACAAATGTTAAATGGAAAGATATAATAAAAAAAATTATTGATTCAAATACACCTAAACAAATTATATTGGTTGGAATTCGTGTTAATGAATATACAGACTGGACTAGTCTTATTAATGGATTTAATATTAATGAACAATTAGAGAACAAAAATATTTCATTACTTCTTGTTAAAATAGGTGAGAAATACAGAATTGAAATATTTGATCATTTACAAATTATGTTTGATACACTCAAACGTTTATTATAAATGTCTCTTTTCTTTTAATATCAATATAGTTAGGTTTTATTTTAGAGATAATGATTATGAAAAAGATTGGAATAATTGGAGGACTTGGACCAGAATCAACTATTGAATATTATAAAATGATTATCAAAAAACTTCATAACTCTGATGAAATTAATTATCCTGAAATAATTATAGAAAGCGTAGATATGAAGAAAGTATTTGATTACATCCAAGATAATAAATTTCAAAAGCTTATTGATTATTTATCTAATGCTAATAAAAATTTAATGAATTGTGGAGCATCTTTTTCAGTTATAGCATCAAATACAGGTCATATCGTATTTAATGATATAAAAAATCGATCATCTATTCCAATGATAAGTATAGTAAATGAGACCTATAAAAAGGTTAAAAAAGATAATTTAGATAAGGTTGGATTATTAGGTACAAAATTTACTATGGAGAAAGAATTCTATAAAGATATTTTTATAAATAACAATATCAAAATTATTATTCCAAATCTAAATCAACGGGATTATATGAACAGAACCATATTTCAGGAGCTTGAATATGGAATTGTTAAAAAAGAGACAAAAGATCAATATCTAAAAATAATAGCAGATATGAAAGAGAAAGAAGATTTAGAGGGAATAATTTTAGGATGTACGGAACTTCCCTTAATCTTAAGTCAAGATGATATTAAAGATTTAAAAGTTTATAATACCACTAAAATCCATATAAATAGTATTTTAGAATATTATAATGAATAAATATCGCCTTAAAACAGAGTATTCTCAATATCTTTCCCTTATAAAAAATTATATGTAGGATAAACAATATTTATGCAATATACTTTTTTTATTATATAGGATTAACAAATCATTCACTGTTCTAGAATTAATAAAATAAGATCTTATAATTTGTAAATTTCTTAATAATATTAAATAAAAGTAACACTTTTACTAAAATATAAGAGAGACATCTCTATTCTAAAATGAATAGTATGTAGGATCAACAAATTTTATAAATATTGGTCTATATAAATTTAATATATCTATAATTATTCTTTAAAATTAACAAACAATATTATATTAAAAAGGTGTTATTAATGAGTATAGAAGAAAATCTTGGATTCTCAGAGGAGAGTTTAAGAAAGATAGCTGCTCAAAAAGTAAAGTATAGATTATTATTGAGATTTCATACAATAACATATATATTGATAATTATATTTTTAGGTATTCTAAATTATCTTACAAGTCCAACATATGTATGGGTCTTTTTTCCGTTATTTGGTTGGCTAATTGGTCTAAGTATACATGCTGTAGCATATTATTGCTATGCAAATGGAGTATATCCAATGATGAAACGATTATCCTATATTCATCTTACAGCATATATTACAACAATGCTTTTATTATTGGCTGTTGATGCTAACATTATGGGAGGGAATCTTCTTAATGTCCCTCAATTTGATTGGGCTTATTACCCTGGTATTTCATGGGGGATTCCTATGCTTTTGCATCTTATAGGTACAAGAATTATTTGTTCTGGAAAAATAATACAAGATGGTATAGTTAAAACAAGAAGAGAAAGAGCAGTGGAAAGAGAAATGGATAAAATGAAGAGAAAGTTTGGAGAATATAGAAATTAAAGGTGATCAAAAAATGTGGTTGAATAAATTTCTTGATGTTGAAGAAGATATTGAAAAATTAAGTAAAAAAGCAACAAATAATATATTCAAAAAAATCAAGAAAAAAAAATTGACTCCTTTAGAAGTTACTGTATTAGAAGCTATCTTTAATGTGAAAACAATATCTGGTTATGATCTAATTGAAATTCTAAATACACAATTCGCAAAAACATGGGAAGCTAAATCTGGTACAATCTATCCTATTTTAAACAAACTGGAAAATAATGGATATTTGATATCAAGAAAAGTTAAAAGTCCGATTGGCCCTTTAAAAAGTATTTATTCTTTAACTGATGCTGGAGAACAAATCATAAAATCAAAAGTTAGCGACCATTTTGGAGAACAGTTAAAATTTATTGAGAATTTTTTAGGTGAATTTTCAATCGCTTATATAAAATCTTTTCCTGATGAATTATTTGAAGAAAAAAGTCTAAAAATTAAAGAAGTACTCAAAGATATGTTTCGAAATATTAAAAATAAATTACCTAAAAATGTGAATTTCGCTCGATTTTGTCCTCAATGCGGTTCTAAGATTATTTCAAAAGGAGCAGATTTTTGCTCATTTTGCGGAGCAGATTTACTTAAGAATAGGTAGCTATTCCCCAAAATCTAAATTTTCTTTTTAATTATTTTTGATATAAAAGAAATTTCTCTCTTTTAGGATTATTTTTTTGTATTTTTTCCTTATAAAAAGTTCCTTATAATTCATTTAACTTCAAATAAATAGATAGAATTTTTAAGGGAAAATATCATATTTGAATTCTATATACCAAATTATGAATAAGGGGAATTTATTTTGTATACTAATCAAAATTTATTATTTAAACAATTGTTCGATAACTTTTTTATTGTAAGTCCTGAGACTCAGGCGATAATTATTTCCAAATTAGATGGTTCTATTCTGTTTGCTAAAAGTAGAGAAGAAGATAATACTAAAAAAAATGTCTATTATTCATCTCTTATAAATCCCATTATAGATCGAATTAGAAATGAATTCAATGAATTAGGAATAAAATATTTTATTGCACAAGATTATCAATTATATTACTTATTAGCAATTGAAGATATTGTAATTTTTTTAGTAGTAAATCTGAATTCATCATCTGATATTATTAATGCGTATTTATATTTCTTGGCTGAAAAAGTAGCTCAAATATTCTCCTCAAAAGATGATAATGTCATTGAATTATCAATTCCTAAATTTAGTATTGATATAAAAAATAAAACAGAATCTGCAAATGAATCTCATTCTATTACTTTAAATGAAAATGAAAATTACAGATATAAATTTATTATAGTTGGAGATCCCGGTGTAGGAAAGACATCGATAATTAGACGTTTCACTGAAAATAAATTTACTGATGCATATCGTGCAACAATAGGATTGAATATTACTTCTTATAATATTGAATTTTTAAGAAATAAAATAGAATTAATTATTTGGGATATTGGATCTCAAGAACATTTTAAAAGAATTCGAAAATTATATTATCAAAACACTCAAGCGGCATTTATTGTATTTGATCTGACAAAAAAAGAATCATATGATAACATAATTAATTGGTTTAATGAACTAGAACAATTTTTGAAGGTAGAATCAATACCTATTGTTATTTTAGGAAATAAATCTGATTTATCAGAAGACAAAGAAATTGAATATCAAAAAGGAGTTGATATGACAAAAAATATTTCTGAAAAAGGTATTTCAATTATATCATACATAGAAACAAGTGCTTTAACAGG
>CAZBEU010000620.1:0-3151 GCA_964491005.1 uncultured archaeon
GGGATTACAATAAATTCCGTCACAAAAAATATACCTGAATGGGATCTTCTATTCTTAGTTTACTACTATGGTTTAATGCATTGTATGATTTTCATCCCTGTGTTTATTCTTTCACTTTTGATTAGAAATATCTTCAAACAAAAAGATATACGTTTAATGTATAAATGGAATTATTTTATTTTTGGTTGGGTAGGATTAGCTTCTGCTGTTTCGATGATATTCTTAAATTATATTATTCCTCATGATATTTTTTATTATCTTGGTTCTGGATTATTAATAATAGGAATAGTTTTGATTGGATATTCCTATAGTAAATGTAAAAAATAAATTTCAAGTAATTATTTATTTAAATCTTTTTGTATTATCCTACAGTTTATCTGATGGAGATATATCTCTGCCAATTCCTATATATATTAGATAAGCAGAAGACAACAAAATAAATGTTGTGAGAATACCCCATATTGATCTATAGATAGGATTATGCCAAGTATTATATAGAATAGCTCCATAAAAGTCCAAATATACTCCGAATAACCCCCAAGTAAATCGCTTATATTTTTTCCTTAGTGAAGGATGCTTGATTGATTTTAAAATTTTTTGTATGAATATTATAGAAGGTAGTATACTGGTCAAAGTGGAAAAAAGATATAATACAATCGATAATTCAAAACTATATTGAAGCGTGAACTCTTCCCCTATGAATGATAACGCTCCAGGTATGTAAAACACAAAAAATGAGAAAATACCATATATTAAAATAAAGACTTGAACTTTAATTGATTTAATTAATGATTGAACATAATATAGATCTAATATAAATACAACTAAAAAAGCAAATCCAAATAATATCAGAAAAGATAAGAGAAAATAAAATGTTTTAATTAAGTCTCCGAGATTATCATTAGAAAATATTAAAGTGACTACTATAATATTCATTATAAAGGCTAAAGTACATGATAAATAAAAACAACTTAACAATATAGAGGATTGATCTTTTCTTCTTTTTAAAAGTTTATAAATAATTATAATAAAGAAAATGGCAGCAACAGCTTGAGTTATTAACACAACAAAATATCTAGACCAATCCATTTTATATTATCTATTTATTCTTTAATTACATTATTATTATCTAATTCGATATAAAAACTTTATTAAGCTAATATGGCTATATTATATATTTTTGGAAAAAATAAGTTATCTTTGTGATTTTTTGAAAAAAATAATTATTGAGGATTCTATACATCAGATAGTCAAGTTTTTACAATTAGGTATAAGCATACCCATTTTACCTCAATTCAAAAGTATTATTAAATCCACTCTTGAAAAATATAATTCCAAAGCAATTATTCTTTATAAAAAACATAATGAAGAATCTCTTTTTGATTTTGATAGTATAATTGGCATGTCACTCCTTTACAGTGAAGAATCAACTCTATTTTTTGGATTTTTTAGAGTATATGATCATAGCAAAGATAACATTCAGTTGTTGTTAGGAACAATTTTAGATTATGCAGAAAAGAATAGTTTCATAACTATCCGAGGTCCCATTAATATTCCTACAATCTTATTTGGATTTGGTTTTATGGTAGAGGGAAGCAAAACAGAACTTTCAATCGCACGACCAATTGATCCTCCTATATATTTAGAAATTTTCAAGAAGAATCGATTTATTGAAAAAGAAATTTTAGATACTTATATTTCAGAGATAAAAAAATTAGAAATTGATAATTTTGATGAGCTTCAACAAGAATTTGAATTTATTATGATAGAAAGTAAAGAAATTGGACAATATAAAGATGATTTTATTAGATTACATAATGATAATATGCCTGAAAATTCTCAAATAACTCCAAAAACTCTTTTGAATGCAGAAATTATTATAAAATATCTTTTTAGTGGAACTTTTCAAGATAATATGGGATGGATTACTATTCATAGACCTACAAAAATAGTGATTGCTTGTGGATTTGTGGCACCAAATCCATTTAATCCTCAAATTATAAGTTTTGAACATATTGTTATTGATAAAAAATATCGGAGGAAAGGATTACTACAGTTTATATGGACTCAATTAATGGCAACTCTTTTAATGAGAAATAAACAAAAGATGCCTATCTACACTTCCGGATTTTGTAATATTGATAATCAAGAAATAATTAATTTTATAATAAAATATTGTGCAGCTTCAAGGGAAAGAAGACATATTATCTTGGAATACGAATTATAAGGGAAATAGATATTTTTCTCAGTATTTTTTTAAATTATATACACATTCGGCACAAAATTTATCATTTAGATATGTTATATCGTAAAAATTTTAATAATTTTTCAATCAGAAAATCTTTAATTGAATATTACAAATTATTGAGGAAAGTTCAGAACTTATTATTTAAAGATTGTAATATATTGATAAATTATTATCTTTATAAAAGATTTTAAGTCTCTGTAATATTTTCCCACTATTATTAGTTATAAAAAAAAGAAAGAAAAATTTTAAGGAACTTGTCCACCATCATATATATACCAACCAAAAGTATCTTTAATATACGTTGTTGCATCAGAAGCTTCACCCGCACTATAGTGTGAATACCCTCCATCAAAAGAAACTCCCCTTTTTAAAGTCAATTTAGACCATCCAATTAATAAGTTATCATAATTATTGGTTGATAAAGTAATTCCATCGAACATATTATCCATATCTTCAACATTAGAAACGTTCCAATTACCAAGATTTTGATCGAAGGAAGAAGCATGGTAGAACATCCAACCCATATTTGTAACACTCGAAACATCCCAATTACCAATATCTTGATTGAAAGAAGATGCCATATAAAACATGGTACTCATACTAGTAACCCGAGAGACATTCCAATCACTAATATCTTGATTGAAAGAATTAGCACCATAGAACATATAAGACATATATTTTACATTAGAAACATCCCAATTTCCTATAGATTGATTGAATGAATTAGCACAATAAAACATACCAGTCATAGTAGTCACTTTTGACACATTCCAATCACCAATATCTTGATTGAAAGAATTAGCACCATAGAACATCCAAGCCATATTTGTAACACTCGAAACATCCCAATCACTAATGTCTTGATTGAATGATGTAGCAAAATAAAACATAGCCTGTACATTT
>CAZBEU010000621.1:0-2700 GCA_964491005.1 uncultured archaeon
GGGTCTTCTTGAGGCTCAAAAGATAAAATAAAAAAAATATAAAATTATTAAATAGTTTGAATTAGGTTAGGTATACTTACTCCAAATCCCCATAATAAAATACCTTGTGTGAATGCAAAAATAGCTATTCCTAGTGCAACAGGAGGAAAAGATAATACTTTAGAGATCAAAACAAATACTTTTATATAAAATTTGAACAAAACAGCGACCGTACAAGCCACTATTATAAAAATAGCAATACAAATCCATTTAAAATATTTGCTTATTAAAGGTCCTATAACTGTATCTGGTACTAAGGTAGCGAAAAGGATAGTTGAGACAGCTCCTGCTAAAATTCCAAATAAACTTGATAATGGAAGATCTTTTATTGGTTTAAAGAACATCGCAATTCCGATAATTATTAAATAAAGACAAGTAAATTGGTTTGCATGATTTTCTGTGGCATCAACATATCTAAAACTTGGAGGAATATCCAAAATTAATCCCATAACTCCTGCCCAAACACATAATACTCCTATTATTAAACCAGAGAATGAGATAATTTTTAATAACGTTAACATTCTATGCTTGGGTTTTTCAATTTCTTGATCGGTTTTTCTTTTAAAAAAGGAACCTCGTCTTTTTCTTTCATATCCCAACCAACTAATAGCTATGATTCCACTAATAACAACCATTATTCCTCCAGAATTAGCTACCCAATCAAAAAAACCTTCTATATATGTCCAATAGTCTGCTTGAAGAATCATAAGTGAATTATTCCATTTTTTTTTTAATAGATCTAAAATAAATTAAGATTTTAAAAATATGTTTAAATTTTTTTTATTTCTCAAAATAATTAGAGGAAATTTATTTATGAAATTTAATAAGAATATATAAAAAACTCAAATTTTTTTCATAAATATAAAATTATACAAACTTTTTGATTTATGATGTCAGAATTAAAAGATAATAATGAATTTAATGATAATGAATCCAATGAATCTTTTTGCACTGGATGAGTATTGATTGATGGAATAATTAGTATTGTCAGAAAGTTAAAAAAAAAGAGAGAATAAAAAAAAAATAAAATCTCAATCTTCAAATCAAAAATCTTAGGATTTTAAGAATAAGTTCTGCAAGAACTAGAGATTTCAAAAATTATAATATTATTGATGAATATCTAAATATCATTATTCTTTTTGTTTTATCATGAATTTTTATTGTTAAATTAAATTACCAATTAAATTTTTAGAAATTGATATATATAATGTCTCAAGAATATTTTCAAGATTTGTGGCCAGAAGAATTAAGTTATTGTTTCGGATGTGGAAGAAATAATAAGCATGGTTTGCATATAAAAAGTTATTGGGAAGGAGAGGAAGCATTTTGTAATTGGATGCCAAAAGATCATTTAAAAGCAGGAGAAGATATTTTATGTGGAGGTATTATAGCTACGATTATAGATTGTCATTGTTTAAACACAGCAATTGCACAAGCATATAAACAAGAGAATCGTAAAATTGGAACAGAACCATTTATACCATATGCCACAGGTACAATAAATATAGAATTAATAAGACCTGTTTCTCTTCAAAAATCGATTATTTTAAAAGCCAAAGTTAAAGAAATTAAAAAAAAAAAAATATATGTTTCATGTGATTTGTTTTCAAATAACACTTTATGTGCTAAGGGAGAAATTAGTGCAATTAGAGTAAATAATGATTTTTGGAAAAAAAAAAATTCCAAACAATAACAAAATCAGATACACATCATGTCCTAGAAAAAGATAAAAATTGGTATAAAGATCATTTTAATATTAGTTTTAATTTTATCTATTTAAAGTAAAGAGTATGAAATAATACTATGAAAGTTTATTATTGTAAAAAATGTCAAAAAGAAACCCCATTTGAAAGAGAAAAAATGAATATTGGTATAATTATTGTTCTTGCTATATTTACAGGGGGAATTGGAATTCCATTTTATATTTGGGGCCATCATGCTAATCATAAAAAGATGTGTATTTATTGTGGAACACCAAGATTTAACACATTAGATTCACCCATTCCAATGACAGAGTCTAGTGACTCTTCCGTTGTAACAATAAGCGGAAATAAAATTAAATTTTGTGTTTATTGTGGAAATAGTATCGAAAATGAAGATACAACTTATTGTCCAGAATGTGGAGAAAAAATCTAAATTTGGTTATAATCTATTTGATTTAAGATTTAATTGATTAGATGTTTCTTTATGTTTAGATATAAATATTATATTTTTATAAGATACAATTATATAAAATAATATTATTAATTAGTTTAGAGATGTAACTCCTTGAAGAATTTCTTGTATTTGTTTCAATAATTCTTTTCCAGAAAATGGCTTTGTTATGTAATAATCTGCTCCTAATTTTTTTCCTTTTTGGATATCTTCACTGAAACTTTTTACTGTAAATAAAACCACAATTATGTGGTTAAGTTTTTCACTATTTTTTATTACTTGTAACACTTCAAAACCACTCATTCCTGGCATCATTAAATCAAGCAGGATTAGTGATATTTCCCCGTGTTTTTCTTCGATGATTCTCACGGCATCTTTACCATTACTACAAGTAATAGTATTAAAATGTCCTAATTTAAGAAATTTCTCAGTTAAATTAAGAATATCTGGTTCATCATCAACAACTAATATAGTCTCTTTTCCCGGCATCTTATTTACTAGTTTAGA
>CAZBEU010000622.1:0-1696 GCA_964491005.1 uncultured archaeon
AATTATAATCTAAATAAATGTCATATTTCTAACTATACTCAAAAATTAATAAATTTATTATATCAAAGTAGAGAAAGATCACTGAATAAAGAGAAAGATTTTATTATTTTTCGAGGGGAGAGATATTACAGTCGAGACCATTTGCTAGATTTAAGAAATGAAGGAGTACTAGAAATATTTGAGTTAAATGGTCTTAGTAACCTTTCCTATTTAAAAGAAATAAATCTTTCTGAAAATAAAATTACAGAGATAGATAATCTGGATTCTTTGACTAATTTAACACGTATTGATCTATCATATAATTTTATTTCTGCTATTAAGGGCCTAAATTCCTTAAAAAATCTTAAAAGTCTTAATTTAAAGAAGAATAAAATAAAAAAAATCAAAGGTCTTAGTAAATCAATAAATTTAACATATTTAAATCTAGATGAAAATCATGAAATCGATGAAATTATAGGATTAGAGGGATTAATTAATCTTAAAGAATTATATATATCATTAAATAAAATTAATGAGATAAAGGGTATCAATAAACTAATTAATTTAGAAATAATAGACCTAAGTTTTAACAAAATCAATTTAATAAAGGATTTTAGATATAATCAAAATTTAAAAATATTGAATTTATCTCATAATCTAATAACTAAAATCACGAATCTTAATCACTTAATAAATTTGAAGGAATTAAATCTTAGTCATAATAGAATTAATAAAATATCAAATTTAGATTATTTTAGTAAATTAGAAATCCTAAATCTTAATGGAAATGCCATAAAGAATGTTGAAAATCTCACTTTTTTAAATAATTTAAAAACACTTTTGTTAAGGAATAATTATATAAGTAAGATTTCAAACTTGAAACATCTTAGATACTTAAATTTTATCGAATTAAGTGAAAATAATATAGAAGATATTCAAAATCTTGATTTCTTACCAAATTTATATTCAATTAGGCTAACTAATAATAGGATTAAAAATATTCCAAAATTTCAAAATATATCAAATTTATATATTTTTGAATTAAGTGCAAACCAAATAAAATCCATTGATAATATAAATATTTTAACCAATCTTGAACAATTAAGGCTAAATGAAAACGAATTAAAGAATACAATAGATATATCTAATCTAACAAATTTAAAATTACTTGATTTAAGTATGAATAAAATAGAATGGATTGATAATATAGATGTTTTTACTGAATTGGAATTTTTATACATAGGAAATAATGAATTTTCTGAATTATTAGATATAGAAAATCTAAAAAAATTAAGGGTGCTTGATATAAGAGAAAATAATATTCCAGAATATAAAATTAAAATGATAAAAGAGAAATATAAAAAAGTAAAAATTATTTTTTAAAAACCTAGAACATCTAAATTTTATTTTTTAATGAATTTGCTTTAACTTTTAAATAAATCTTTATAAATAATTCATAATAATGGTTCTAAAGTTATATTTTATGATGTAGAGGATATTTTTTATATACCCTTAAATAAATCTTTATCTAAATATTATTATTGTAACTTTTTTTTTTATAAAAAGACAAATTTAGAAATAGTATTATAATATTCTTGTTAAAATAAAAAAGTGGTGAAATTATCATTAGCATAAAAAAAATTAAAGTATTTAGTATATCATTTTTAGTCATTTTTTCTTCATTTTTAGTTCCCAATAATTCTTTTATAAAAAATAG
>CAZBEU010000623.1:0-9073 GCA_964491005.1 uncultured archaeon
TTGTAGAAGAAATAATGGATGGTGCAAAACGCTTAGAAAAAATAATAAATATGCTTTTAGAGAGTTCAAAATTAGATCAAAATCTTTTAATTTTGAAAAAAAAGGAAGATGATCTGATTTTTTTACTAAAATTTTGTGTAAATGAGCTTCAGAGTCTAGCTAATCTAAGAAATCAGAGAATTAAACTTGATTTACATGAAAAATTACTAGCTGAATTTGATAAAGAAAGGATGTATGAAGTTGTATCTAATCTCCTTGTAAATGCAATTAAATATACTCCTCCAAATGGAGTTATATCTTTAAAATCTGAAATAGATGATAATAATTATATTATTTCAATTTCAGATACAGGAGTAGGTTTAACTGATTCAGAAAAGGAGCAATTATTTAAACAATTCGGTAAAATAGAACGATATGGTCATGGTTGGGATTTAGGAATTGAAGGTACAGGGTTAGGGTTATATATATCAAAAAAAATAATAGATTTACACAATGGAAATATTTGGGCAGAATCTGAGGGAAGAAATAAAGGAAGTAAATTTAGTTTTTCACTTCCGCGAATAAAAGAATAAATATAATTTAATTTTATAAGAATATTTTATTTTAAATCGATTATGTTGTAATATTAATTCATTAGAGATGAAATCAAAAATTAAAAAAAGAAATCCAATTCATTTTTATTGTTTAAAAACCTTAAAATCTTGTTTATCTGTATAATAGATCCAGATTTATTGGATTTTAGATAATATTTAAAATTGTTGAAAATTCATCTAAGTGTTATTTATTATTTAATATAAATCTTTATTAATACCTTTATCGAAGTTTTAATAACAACAAAATATATTATGTTAAAATGACGAGACAATATACAGAGAGAAACTTGCCGACATTTTTTACAATAGACGATTATATAAATAAATATCCATATATGTCATTCACAAATATTAAAAATGGGATACTGGATGATTTTAATTTTAATCTTGAAAATGATTCTGATAAGATAATACCTATTGTACAGTTAGCAACACCAAATGATGCAAAAATAATTAGTAATTTATTCAAAGATGTTTATGAAGGAAAATATCCGTTTAAAGAAATGGAAGATGAAAAAAAAATAGAAGATATGATTAAAAGTAAAAATTATATATGGTGTGTTTTTAAAATACAGAATAATAAACATGTGGGATGTGTAGGAGCAAAACTAAATTTTGAGACTAAGAAAGGATGTGTATTTGGATTTGTTATAAAAAGAGAATTTCAAGGTATTACTAATAATATGAGAATTTTTTTTCTATTCATTTATTATTTATGGAGTTATTATAAAAATGTTATTCTAGTTTGGACAAGCGAAGTAAGAACTTATATTAAAACTCCTCAATTCGCTGAATCACTGGTAGGATTTATACCTATAGGGTTCCTTCCAAATAAAGATATTTTTAATGATAAAATAGAATCTGAGTTTTTAAATATAATTTATGATAAAGAAGTTTTTAATAAATATAGAAGCAGAAAAAAGATTGTTATTATTAAAGAAGTACTTGGTTATTTTAATTATTCACAAAAAAAATATGGATTAGAATCGTGTGAATTAGAATCACCAATATTAAATCTAAATAAAAAATTACTATTAGAACTTAAAGATAAAATAACTTTGGATGTAATTATAGAGGATAATGACATCACAAAGATAAAAATATTACTTGAAGAGTATAATTCTTCTCTTATTTTTAATTATAATATCAGAAGTAATAATATAGAGAATTTAGAATACCATGTTTCTGAACTAGAAATACTTGTATTATTTCTAAGAAAATTAAGAATATATATAAATCTCAATAATATTCGTTATGCTGAATGTTATGTTTCAGCTTATAAATCAAAGCATCAAAAAATTTTCCTTGAGGCAGGGTTTTATCCAAAAGGGTATATCCCTTGTTATCAATTTAATAAAAAAGAAAATAATTTTGAAGATTCTATATTATTTGTCTATAATAAAAACCCAATAGATCCCCATTTTGAGAAAAATTTGATTGATGAAACAAAAAAATTATATAGATTATTTCAAAAAGGTTATTACATTGAAAATATCCAAATTAAAAATTAATTTTAGAGTTTACAGAAAATTAAAATGGTTCATTATTTAAAAAAAGAAGAAAAAGAGGATTCTAATTTATTTTTTTATAAATCATTTTTAATTTGTGTTCAAAAAGTCTATTTTATTAGACGTTAGATTTTTAAAGATCAACACTATTAGTATAATAGATGAGAAGTAGTTCAAGGGTGATATATAATTATAAATTATAATAACAAGAGTCAGTTAAAGGCAGAATTCATAAAAGAATTAAGTTGGTTTTATGAAGAACTTAATATGATATTTGGAGCTTGTCAAAATAATTATTGCAAAGAGGATTATATTTTAGCCAGTAGAATAATAAATATAATGTCAGAAACATTAAAGAAATATGAATTTAATGATTTTCACGTTATTCTTACAGATACTATATTGAAAATGGAAAATAAATATCCTGAACTATTTAAAGAAATTAATATATAAGGAATGCTAATTTTAAAATAAATTATTATTGGACTACTAATAATTTTTTATCTAACAATAATTCTTTTTTTATAAAGATAATAAAAAAAATAATGATTGAATTTGAATTCCCTAGATAATGATAATAAAGAATTTGATTTTGAAAAATTAGATGTTATAAAAACATATTTTTCAAAAGTTTATAGTGTTCTTTCTGAAGAAGTTAGAGACAAGTTACTGAATCTAAAAATTACTAAGGAAGAACTAAAATGCATTTTAAAAAGGATAGCTTTTTTACCCAAAGATAAACAAATAATGTTCATTGAAGAACTATCGAGAGAAGATGAAGAAGATCATTTATAAATTTCTATATTCTTCTCTTAATATCTTTTGCTCTGCTTCTTAATGTTACTTCTGTGCATTTAGCTATTTCTGCTATTTCTGCTTGAGTTTTCCGTTCGTTTGTCTCTTTTGCAGCCATATAAATTACAGATGCAGCCATTCCTTTTGGATCCTTACCTGTTCTTATTAGTCCATTTTTAGTTGCTATCATCAACATATCCACAGCTCTTTTTTGAGTTTTCATAGTAAGTCCTAAATCGTTTCCAAATCTATAAACAAGTTGTATAGCTGTGATTGGTTGATATTTCAGATTTAAAATAGGCAATATTTCTTTTACAATCATTCCAAGAGACCTAATAACAGTTCTTCTGGAAGTCATTGATGCATCACTAACTTCTTCAAGTAACCTTGGAAATTCATGTACTCTAATAGCGGCATATAATGATGCAGCTATAAATCCATCAATAGATCTACCCATAGTAAGTTTTCTTTTTGCAACTTCAGAATATATCTTCCATGCAGTATCTCTAATATATTCGGGTATGTTCATTTTTGAGCAAAGCATTTTTAATTTTGGTTTTGCTTCCCAAAAATTTCTTTCAATACTTGATATTAAAGATTGTTGGATTTTACTTAGTCTTAAAAACAATGTTTTCCCTTTTGCACCTAAGGCTTTTCCCTTCGAGTCTGTTTTTGTATTTGCTATTGTTGTTCTAGGACCAAATTCTCTCCATCGAGGCTCTGTTCTTCTTCTTTTTTCAATTTCTTCAATTGTATAAGCTCGTCTTTCATTACCTACAAGGTCTCTTCCCAATACCATTCCACAATGGATACAAACAGAATCTCCATCTTTTATTTCGATTAAAGGATTATTGCAGCATTTTTGAACAGCAATTTCTTCTTCTGTTTCGACTCGTTTTTCACGTAACATTTCTCTATAATTATTACTCATTTCATTCATACTAAAAACCTATATTTACTTAAAAATTGTATTATACTGTCGAATTATCATTAAAAAATTAGGAAATCAAAAAAACTTTTTTTTATTTTATTTTTCCCATTAATTTCCCACTGGGTACGAAATTATTTAGTATGATTATATATGTTTTTAGGTATTTATATCTATCTTTAAAAATTTTATGATAAATTAAATAAAATAAAAAAGATCTAATAATCAAATATAAAATTTATAAGATCCTATCTATGTCCAATAGTTCTATAATTTAATTTCTCTGTAAATTCGTTAAAACTATAGATTCTTCGCCCGTCTATAACATTTGGAGTCTTCATATATTTTATAAAGAATTCTGGAGATAATACCTTAAATTCACCCCAATCTGTTAAAATAAATACGCAATCAGAATCTTTTATTGCCTCTTCAATTGAATTAACATAATTTATTGAGTCTCCTAAATATTTTTTTGCTTCTTCCATAGCTTTAGGATCATAACCTACAATATTTCTAACGTCTCTCTTTATTAATTCATTTACAACCTTAATACTTGGGGCTTCTCGCATATCACTAGTACCCGGTTTGAATGATAAACCTAAGATTGATATTTTTTCTTTATTTAAATCTCCAAGGAGCTCTTCAGCAATATCGACAATATGAATCGCCTGATTATCATTAATTTTTAACACACTTTCTAAGATTCTTGAATTGTTTTTCTTTTGAGCGCCCCAATTCAATATAGCATTAATATCTTTATTGAAACAACTGCCACCAAATCCAACACCTGCTCCTAAAAAGTGAGAATTAATCCTATAATCTAGTCCAATTCCATCCATAACTTGTTGAATATCAACATTGGGTATTAATTCCGCTAAATTCGCAAATTCATTAGCAAAACTAATTTTTGTTGCTAAAAAACAATTATTTGCATATTTTACCAATTCTGCACTCTCTAATGTCATACGACGAATAGGGCAATTATTTTTTGAAAAATAATCATAATAGAATTGATGATATAAATTTTCTAAAGTATCTCCACTCTTTTTATCATATTCTCCAATTATAATTCTATCAGGATTGAATGTAATTTCTACAGATTTTCCTTCAGCTAAAAATTCCGGTTGCATACATAATCCAAAATCCTTACCAATTTCTTTTCCACTATTTTCAATTATATTCTTTCCTATTAGATTTCTTGTAGTTCCTGGAACAACAGTACTTCTATCCACTACTAAATGATATTCTTCTTTTTCTTTTAAAGCAAATCCTATTTGTTCAGATACGTTATCAATGTAACTTAAATCTATACTTTTATCATCCTTTATAGGAGTTCCTACAGAAATAAAGGTAATATCTGAATTTAAAACAGCATCATGATTATTGGTGATAACTTTTAAATTCTTTAACTCATGAGCTTTCTTTAAAAGGATATCCAATCCATCTTCATAAAAAGGGGATTTTCCAGAGTTAATTAAATCTGCTTCTTTTTCATTTATTGTTGTTGCTATAACGCTAAATCCCTTACTAGCAAATGAGGACGCACTTACTAATCCTACAAAACCACATCCAGCGATTGAAATCTTTGGTTTATTCATAATCATATGAATAAAAGCTTAAAATAAAATTTTTTGAGTATCAATTTAATGAAGTTACATCTTATCTTTTAAAAGAATTTGATAATATTTAACTTAAAAACTTATAATATAATTATATAATTCTAAAATATTAGGTTTTTATATGATATTAAATCCATATTGCTAATGAAACATAATCCTAATATTGATATTAAGGATTTCTCTAGTAACTATAAAAATATAAATAATTTTGAAATAAATTTTGAATGATTATAAGATGAATGTTAGAGAAACTATATTAAAGAGAAGAGCATATCGTTCGCTAGAACCAATTTTAATTTCACAAGATATTATTAATTCATTAAAAGAAGTTGTTCAAATTGCTCCTTCTTGTATGAATAAACAACCTTGGAAATTTATTTTTGTTCAAAAGAAATCAATAATGGAGCAAATTTTTAAAACTTTAACTTCGGGCAATAAATGGGTGGAAAATACATCATTAATTATCGGAGTTGTAAGTAAACCAGAAGATGATTGTATTATAGGTGAAAGATTATATTATCTTTTTGACACAGGTATGGCATGTGCTTTTTTAATTTTAAGAGCAACAGAATTAGGATTAGTTGCACATCCAATAGCAGGATTTGATGAACAAAAAGCAAAAGAAATACTTAAAATACCTAATGAAATGAGATTAATTACATTAATTAATATCGGTAAAAAATCTGAAAATATCAATCCCATTCTCTCTGAACCCATGAAATTAGGAGAAAAAAATCGTCCTCCTCGAAAATCATTAGAAGACATTATTTATCAAAACTATTATGGAGAGAATTGATTTTTTTTTTTTTGGTTATTTATGCAAATTTAAAAGTATTATCTAGAATAATGCAAAATAAATATAACAGACTTATAAATGAAAAAAGTCCATATCTCCTTCAGCATTCTCAAAATCCAGTAGATTGGTATCCTTGGGGAGAAGAAGCGTTTTATAAGGCTAAAAGTGAAAATAAACCAATATTTCTATCAATAGGATATTCAACATGTCATTGGTGTCATGTAATGGCTCATGAATGTTTTGAGGATAATGAAATTGCTAAATTAATGAATGATAATTTTATCTCAATAAAAGTAGATCGAGAAGAAAGACCAGATATTGACAAAAATTATATGCTTGTTAACCAAATGCTCACAGGTACAGGTGGTTGGCCTCTAACAATTATCATGACTCCTGAAAAAAAACCTTTTTTCAGTGGAACATTTTTTCCTAAACATTCATTTTATGGTCGTATTGGATTAATTGATCTTATTCCTAAGATAATGATGTTATGGAAAAATCAAAAAAATGATATTAATGATTCAATTGAAAACATTGATCATGCTTTAGAAAGTATTCAAAAAAATATAAAATCAGAAACCTCAACCATAAAAGTTCTTAAAAAGGCATATAATCAAATTAAAAAAACATTTGATGAAAAATTTGGTGGATTCGGAACTGCGCCTAAATTTCCCGTACCTCATTATCTTATTTTTCTTTTACGTTATTGGAATAGAACGGGTGATGATAAAGCAATAGAAATGGTTAAGAAAACTTTAGATAAAATGAGAATGGGAGGGATATATGATCAAATTGGATATGGCTTTCATAGATATTCAACAGATCAAAAATGGCGTGTTCCTCATTTTGAAAAAATGCTCTATGATCAAGCATTAATAGCTTTGGTATATTTAGAAGCTTTTCAAGCTACAAGAGAGAATAGATATGCTAAAGTTGCAGATGAGATATTTACATATTTACTAAGAGATATGAAGTTTCATAATGGAGCATTTTATTCCGCTGAAGATGCTGATAGTGAAGGCATAGAAGGAAAATATTATGTCTGGACTAAGAAAGAAATTAATAATATTTTAAATGAAGAAGAATCAAAATTATTCATTGAAATATTTAATATTGAAGAAGAAGGAAATTATCTTGAGGAATCAACACATCGTAAAAACAAAAAAAATATTCTCTTTTTAAAATATTCAATTACAGAGATAATAGATAGGTTAAATATAGATGGAGTTACCTTTAAAAATCGACTTGATAATATTAGGAAAAAATTGTTTTTAAAACGTAAAACAAGAATCAAACCTTATAGGGATGATAAAATTCTCACAGATTGGAATGGTCTTGTCGTTGTAGCTTTAGCAAAAGGTGGCGATATTCTAGGTAAAAAAGAATATATTATAGAAGCTGAAAAAACGATTAATTTTATTTTTGAAAATCTATATGAACCTCAAAAAAGATTATTACATAGATTCCGAGAAAGTAAAGCTGAGATTAATGCATTTATTGATGATTATGTTTTTTTAATTTGGGGTTTATTAGAAATATACGAATCTACTCTAAATATAAATTATTTAATTAAGGCAATAAATCTAAATAAAGAATTAATTTCATTTTTTTGGGATTTTGAAAATGGAGGTTTTTATTTTACATCAAAAGATTCGAAGGATTTGATTATCAGACAAAAAGAAATATATGATGGAGCTATACCCTCTGGAAATTCAATAGCAATACAAAATCTAATGAAATTATATCTTATTACAGGAGATAAAGATTTAATGAATATGATTGAAAAAATGGATAAATTATTCTCAAGAAAAATACAAGAGAATCCTATAGCATATACTCAATATTTAGTTGGTATAGATTATGTATTAGGTCCCTCATATTCAATTGTTATAGCTGGAAAGTTAGAAAGTGAGGATACTAACTATATAATAGAATCTTTAAAAAAAAAATACAGTCCAAATAAATCTATTCTGCTAAAAGATCCAATGAATAACATCTTAAAAATAGATAATATAAAATATTTTAATCAGATTAATGGAAAGGCTACAGCATATATTTGCATTAATAATACATGTAAACCTGCTACAAATGATGTTAATGTTATATTGGATTATTTGGATTCAAAATGGAATATAGTACAGAAATAATTTATTTTTTAAATTAATCATTGAATACATATCCTTTTTCTTCCCAAGCTATTTTTATTATAGGATTTTTCTTAATAAAACAATCACGATATTCTATTTTAACCCGATTTAATGGACAAGAAAAATTAATACAAATAGTACATATTTTTGTTTGCATCAAAAATATCCAAATTATAATTCCTAATAAAGAAAATATCAACGCAATATATTGTTCTCTAAATAATAAAAACGGTAAAGGATAGCCAATTAAGATTACAACCCCTAATATAAATTGAATTTTTTCTGATTTACTTATTGGACCAGGTTTATATTTTGATGTTTTTAAAATTCCAGCATTAGCATAACAATGAAGAATTCGTTGATCTTTATTTTCATAGTAAGGACAATGACTACATAGAACTTTACTTTCCCAAATATTAAAGAAAAATATCATATATATAATCCACACAAGAATGATTACTATAAATATTAAAATTTCATAGTTTGCTAAGAATAAACCAATAATCGCTGATATTAAGAAAAATAAAAAACTCGATAAAAAATAAATAGAAATCCTCATCCTAGGATGGCAATGGAGTTTTTGATTTAACGTACAATTTATACAATTGGATTTATCCATCCAAATACATGATTTATCCATAATATTTATCAATATTTTGGGAAGTTAATAGCTTTCAAAATTTAAAA
>CAZBEU010000624.1:0-3686 GCA_964491005.1 uncultured archaeon
ATATTCCTTACTATAATTATTTAGCTTGAATTTTATATTAAATCATTATAATTCTATTTTTTTAATAGAACATAAAAAACGAAAAAATTTCTTAATCTTTATAATATATTAAATTTTATGAATGAAGTAATTGAAAAATGCGATGTTTGCATAGTTGGAGCTAGTATTTCTGGAAATTATCTTGCATATCTTTTATCAAATTCTAATTTAAAAATAATTCTAATTGAAGAACATTCAAAAATAGGACTACCTTTCCAATGTGCGGGTATTATATCAAAAAAACTTACTAAACTTATTGATTTACCAGAATACATTATTTTAAATAGAGTAAAAATCGCAAAATTAATCTCTCCTTCAAATAACATTTTAAAATTATCAGGAAATGAAGAACCATATGTAGTTGATAGAATTGCATTAGATCAACTATTCTATAAGAAAATAGAAAATAATCCGAATATTGCATATTTTTTGGGAGAGAAATTTAAATCATTTCGATATCTAAAATATAAAAAAATCAAAAATAAAAAGATAGAAATTAGGACATCAAAAAGAAAAATAATATCTAGTTTATTGATAGGATGTGATGGTCCTTTAAGTTCAGTAGGAAAATGCTTGGGGAGACATAATAGCATTATTTATGCAACCCAAATTCGAATAAAAGGATTCTTTAATAAAAATGAAGCTTTGATGTATTTTGATGAGACATGGAATGATCTTTTTGGTTGGATCGTTCCAGAAGGTAAAGAGATTTTTAGAATAGGTTTAGCGTCCTCAGAAGAGCCTATGAAGAATTTTAAAAAATTTTTAAAAAGAATTAATATCAATTATAGTAATAAAATTGATCATCAAGGAGGAATTATTCCTATTGGTACAATGAATAAAACATCTTATGATAATGTCCTATTGGTTGGAGACTCTGCTTGTCAAGTAAAAGCAACTACAGGCGGAGGTATTATAATGCTCTTAATTGCTACTAAATATGCCTCAAATTGTATAATAAATTGCTTTAAACATAATGAATTCTCAAAAAAATTCATTATTAAATATTATCATAAACCATGTTCTAATAAAATTGGAAAAGAATTGAAAATACATTATATAATTCGTTTATTTTTAAAACACTTAAAAAATCAAGATTTAGATGAGTTTTTTACAATTATTGATAATAGTAAAATTAAGGATTTAATTTCTTTTTATGGGGATATGGATTTTCCAAAAAAGATATTGTTTAAATTACTAAAAAATCCTTATATAATTAAATTTTTATTGAAGATATTTATAAAAAATCCAAAGCTATTCTTAAAAAGTATAATTTTACTAAAATAGAATTATTTGTTAATTATTCTTAAGGTTTCCAAGAAATAAATGCGATTTCACCACTAGTAAAAATAAACCAAAAAAGTATAAATCCAATTATTATAATATTGGAAATAACAGAGAAACGTTTTACACCTTTAGGAATTCCAAGATCATCGTTTTTTCTCTGAACAATAGCTCTTGCAGATGCTACTAAATATATTATTCCTACTAATAAACAAACAATCCATAGAAATAACATAAATAAACTTAAAGTATATATAGGCTCTCCATTAAAGGTTAGTTCATTAAGCCATACCCAATATTTAATTATCATATAAGTGGGAATCACACTATATATTAAACAAGTAATAAGAAGCGTTATACTCCATGAATATCCTTTCCACGCCATATTATGAATCGCTTTTCATCTATTTTTATTATGTTAAATCTATTATTCCTATTTATTTTTACGTTTCTGAATATTTATGAACGTGTTCTTATAATTATTCTTATTTCTTTTATTTTATAATATCTATTAAAATAAAATATATCAATTTTTACAACAGAATAATAATGGTAGTCCTTGAAAATTAGAAAAATATAATTTAAGTATTACTTTAAAAGATCCTATCTTATAAAAGAAAATACAATTTAGGTTTTGAAATTGGATTTTGAACTTTCTGAAAAACATAAACTTGTTAGAAGAAGTGTTAGAACCTTTGCTGAAGATATTCTAGGTTCATTAGCATCTATAATGGATCGAGAAGCACGATTTAATTTGGAAGCGGTAAAAGAATTGTCCAAGATTAATGCATGGGGATTACAACTACCACAAAATTACGGGGGTGCTGAGTTAGATTCTATTAGTTATGCGATTGCAATTGAAGAAATATCACGTATATGTGCATCAACAGGATTAACGATATCTGTTCATAACTCGGTCTCAGCTTATCCGATCTTAAAATTTGGGACCGTAGAACAAAAAGAGAAATATCTTCCTAATTTAGCATCTGGGAAAAAGATTGGCGCTTTTGCTTGGACAGAACCTAATGCAGGATCAGATGCAGGCGCTATAGAATGTTTAGCTATAGAAGAAAATGATCATTTTATTTTAAATGGTTCAAAAATATTTGTTACAAATGGAGGAATAGCTTCTACCTATTTGATAGGTGCTAAGTATCAGACCAAAGATGATAAAAAAGGATATGTTGTATTTATATTAGATAAAGATATGAAAGGATTTGAAGTCGGAGAACATGAGGATAAACTGGGTCTAAGAGGATCAAGCACAACCAGTTTATATTTTCATAATATTTATGTACCAAAAGAAAATATTTTAGGTAAACTTAATGACGGATTTAAAATTGGAATGCATGCATTAGATGTTGGAAGAATAGGAATCGCAGCTCAAGCACTTGGAATTGCTCAAGCAGCTTATGAACATTCTATTAATTATTCTAAAGGAAGAATTCAATTTAACAAACCAATATCTCAATTTCAAGGAATTTCCTTTAAATTAGCTGAAATGGCAACAAAGATAGATTCAGCAAGATTATTGCTCTATAGAACCGCATTTTTAAGAGATAAAGGATGTAATTTTTCTAAGGAAACAGCAATGTCAAAATATTATGCAAGTTTTATCGCTAGAGATATTACACAAGAAGCTATTCAAATTCATGGTGGCTATGGTTATATGAAGGATCTTCCTATAGAAAGATATTATCGAGATGCTAAAGTATGTGAAATTTATGAAGGAAGTAATGAAATAATGAAGTTTATTATATCTAGAGAAATTTTAAGAGGAAATCTATAAAATGCTTAATATTTATGTGCTTATAAAACAAGTTCCAAAATCTGATAATTTACAAATTAATTGGAAGACTGGGGCTCTGATAAGGAAAAATATAGAGAATGAGATTAATCCGGATGATATACATGGAATTGAGTTAGCTCTTACTATAAAAGAGAAATATGGAGGAAAAGTGACTGCAATCACAATGGGGCCTTTACAAGCTGAAGCGGCTTTAAGAGAAGCAATTGCGATGGGAGTTGATAAAGGAATTTTGATAACTGATCCAATATTTGCTTATTCCGATACATTACAAACAACTCTGGTTTTAAAAGAAGTTTTTGAAAAAATTGGAGATTACAATGTAATAATTACTGGAATTGAAACATCAGATTCAAGTACAGGGCAAGTACCATATCAATTATCCGAAGCATTAGGTATTCCCCTTATTACCGATATATTCAATTATGAGTTTGAGAAAACCCTATTTAAATGCCAAAGAAATTTTGGTCATGAAAGTCAGTTTATTGAAGTAAATCTTCCAATCATAATGAGAATTGGAAGACATTTTAATAAAACTCGACATATCCCTTTATCT
>CAZBEU010000625.1:0-5756 GCA_964491005.1 uncultured archaeon
TATTGTTTTGTGTATTTGAATCCGTTATATTTTATTTGAATATCTCCGAAAATTAAGAGCTTGAATTATATAATGAAATTGTAGAAGAAATCATCGATTAAATAGATTAGGATGCCATAATTTTCTGATTTAAAAAAAACCTCAATTCATCCCCTCTAAATAGTACCGAGTATTCTTTTATTCAAGTTTTCAATCGCTTATAATATAAGGATTTAAACAATTCAAAAAATGTAAAATAATTACATGTTATAATCTATTCAAAAAAAAAAATTGAGTACTGTAAAGGAAGGGGTTTTCTTGAGGTATCATGATAAAATTATTATAATTTTATCATACTTGCTCAAGAAACTACCTTACTTTATAAACAATGATTAGAATAAGACTAATAAAGTATAAAATAATAATTAATATGACAGATGATGAACTTGTGACAATATTAAAGAGTTATTGCTCATAACGATGAATAAGCTTGCCCCAGACTGATGTCCTTATATTGAAGATATAAGCTAGTAAATTTTATTTTTATTTATTTTCGTTTTAAAGTGATGTCCTTTTTCTGTAAGGATATATTCGTCTTCTACCTTTTCAATCAAGTTTAAATTTAGTAAGACTGGTACTCTACCTCTAATACATGAAATGGGAATACCTGAAAAGAGTTTAATTGTATCAAAATTACGTGCTCCCCTTTCTATCGCAAAAAAGATTTCAATACCCATATTCCCCAACAAATATTTTAGATCATCTTCTGAAGGTTCTTCCTTTGACATAAACCACAATCAAGCTCTCAATTAAATAAGATCCTAAGAAATTTATTTATTAAATTTTTTATTTCATTTCTTTTTTATTATTTTTTTTTTGAATAATTTTTTGAATCACTAATTTCTTCATTAAGATTTGGAATATATGTTTCGGCGACGACAGGTTTTACCTCTTTTGGTAATAATTTTCTTAGATATTCAGGGAATGCAGTTGTAATTTGTAAATTTGTTTTTAACACGATATATCTCTCATTTTTATATTTTAATTCTTCAATAATATCATATTTTTTTAAAAAATCTATTACTTTACTAAGAGCATCCAAATTCCTTTTTGAAACTAATTTTGGTAATTTATCTCTTGGAATAAGACCATTTCTTAATTCTGAAAGCACATTATACTTTTTAGGATCTGCAATAATTTGAAAAAGACGAAAAGAATCATCCTCTAATTCTTCTTCTGTTTTAGTTTCATAAGAACTAAAATATTTTTGAACTTTTGGAAGAATTAATTCAATAAGTTTAGGTGTTTGGTCAATATATTCGATTACACTATCTGGAGGAATTCTTTCAGCATTAACTTCTTTAAGAAGTAATACATATTTTTCAACAATTCCTATTTGGTTAATAAAGATCAGCTGTCTTTCAATAAGTAAATCAATAATATCGTTGAATGATTTCTTTGGAAAACTATTTTGAAACCATTCTCGAAGCCAATCTAACGGCAAAGGTCCTTTAGAGAGTTTTCTTAATATGTGAAAAATATATTTTTTCTTTAAAAGATTAGCTAATTTTTCTTCCTCGGATTTTTCTCTTGTGATCTCAATAGTAGCCCAGTATAATTCTCTAACCCATAATTTTACTAATTCGTTATTTTTAATAATAATCTCTTGTTCTTCTTTATCAAAATTTCTAATATCTCCAATACGAAATGCTGTGTAAATTTCTTCATTTGATTTTAATTTTTCAGAAAATTCTGAACATAAAGATTGTATCTTATCTTCTATTTCTGTAATCATTTGTTGATTAAATATAATTGAAATCATGAGCATATCGCGATTTCCGCGAGCCCAATCGGATTGAATTTCAAAATAATAATTCAAAGTGATTATTTCTTCAAATGAATGTGTAAAGAATCCTTCTATAAATTGTTGATCCATTATATTTGCTATCCTTGTGGATAATTTTTCATCTAATATATCCTCTGGATAGGAATAATATACCAAAGGGCCTATTTTACGATGAAAATAACTTAATGCACAAATATTCTTCAACTAATAGCTCTCCAAATATTTAATTGTTCTTATGTGAATTTCTGTTAATATACTATTATTGTATAAACATTAATACTAAGGATTATATATACCTAAATATAAATAAATTTATGTTATTCATTGATATTATTTTATTGAAAGAATTAAATTAAATAGAAATTATTATTGATATATTTGAGTAATCTCAAATATTATAGATCTCAAAAAAGTTATTTATGTTTGAATAAAAATGACAATTAAATTAGTTGGTTTTGATTTAGATGATTGCCTTTTTGATTCGACTGGATTGTCTTTAAAAGCTCGTTTAAAGGGAATTGAGGCAATGATAAAACTTGGATTAGAAATTAAAAAAGAAGAAGCAAAAAAGATCCTTTCTGAAATTGTAGAAGAATATGGTTCAAATTTTTCTAAACATTTTAATTATTTTATCCGTAGGTTAAATCTAGTTCATGAAAATATAAACCTATCTTATAATATGCAATATAAATATATAGCTGCCGCAGTAATGGCATATCATAAAGAAAAAATTGAATCGATATGTCTTTATAATGATGTAAAAGAGTGTCTGTCTAACTTAAGAGAACGAAATATCAAAACAGCTATAATAACAGATGGAATTCCCATAAAACAATATGAGAAAATACTCCGATTAGAGATAGATCATCTAATAGATCTAGTTTTGATAACAGATCAAATTGGTATTAGAAAACCTAATCCTAGCCTTTTTGAATATTGCCTTAAAAAATTCAATGTTAAAGGTCAAGAAACCATTTATATTGGAGATCGATTGGATAAAGATATAGAGCCTGCTTTAAAGAATGGAATACATAGCATTTTTATACATAGAGGAGGTAAATACGATTTATCTTCTAAAATTGAGGATAAAGGACAGAATATAAAACCAACTTATGAAATAAATTCATTAGATGAAATAGTTGAAATCATATCAGATATAAATTCAAAATAAAAAAATGAAAATTGCATGTCTCCAGCCTAATATTTTGAAAAATAGAACCAAATGTTATAAACATATACATAATTTAATAGATAATTTATTTAGTAGATATAATAAATGCGATTTAATATGTCTACCTGAAAGATGGGTTCCTTTTTTTGATAATAAAAGCGAAAATTTTCAAAAAGAAAGAGGAGAGGATTATTCTTATATAAAATCCCTTTCTAAGGAATATTCAACTAGTATTCTTTCAGGTGCAATTTGGGAGAAAAGAAATAATTTGGATAAACCTCTAATAACATGTTATTTATTCAATGAAAATGGGGATGAATTAGGAAGACAAGATAAGATTCATCTTTATCAAAAAGAGTCAAAATTATTTCAAAGTGGTAGAAAATTAAATATCTTTAAGTTCAAAAATCATAATATTGCTATTTTAATATGTTTTGATATGGCTTTTTATGAAACCCCTCGATTAGCAACTGAGAATGGTGCAGATGTCTTATTTTCACCTACTCAAATAAGTATTGAAGGATTGTACAACTGGGCTGTGTATTTACAAGCCAGAGCTCTTGAAAATCGAATTCCTGTGGTTGGATGTAATACTTTGGGTAAAATATGTAATAAAATCTTTCCAGGTAATAGTAAAATCATTTCTTTTGATAAAAGCGTAGCAACTCCATCAAAACTTAAAATTATTGAAGCCCCCATTAATAAAAGTTGTTTTTTATATGGAGAAATTGATTTAGACTATCCTAAGACAATAAGAGATGTTCGTTTAAATGAAAGAATAGATAAAAATTCTATTGAAGTGAAGAAAATTAGTTGAAAATCGTGCTTTAAAATATTTATTTTTACTTCTAATCATCTCTCTCTGTGGGGTTTAAATATGAAAGTTAAAATTGTATATAAAAAAAATTTATAAAAAATGATAACTATAAAAGAAAATAAAAATTTTGTTGGACCAAAAGCACTTTTTGATCCTTATTACATTCCACCTAAATTATTACACAGAAAAATGGAAGAAAAATATCTTTTTTCGATTATAAATGATTGTATAGTAGATGATTATTCTATGAATATTTTGTATCAAGGTGTTGAAGGAATTGGAAAAAAAGTAATTATTAATAAAGTTTTACGGGATCTTATCAAAAAAAAATATTATTATAATGATATATATAAAATTAATATTGATTGTAAAGAAAAAAGTCAAAATGAGATAATTTTATATATTCTTACAACAATTCTAAAGACTTTAAATCTTAAAATTGATATCAATCTAATGATTAATTCTAATATCCATCAACTATGGAATATTTTAAAATTAACTTTAAAGAAGATAGATGGCAAGATATTTATTATTATGAATAATACTGAAGATCAGAACCTTAAAATAACAAAAAAGATACTTAGACTAAGTAAAGAATTAAAAATTAATACCATTTCAACAAGAAATCAAGTTCTAATGCCCCCAAATTCTGAGATACAATCATATTATGATCTTAAAAAAAAATTAAATCATTTTTCATATGATCACCTTTTTGATATTCTCAAACAAAGATCTTCATTATGTTTCTTACATCAAATTGAAACAGAAGTAATAGAATATATTACAGATATTATTTTTGATAATTATATCCCAATCCCCGGAAAAGGAATTGAGATCTTAAGAGATCTGTTCCCATCTCTTCAAAAAAAGCAATCAGTAAATTATAATGAATTAATTCAAATTTGCGAGACTCATTTTGAATCATTTCTTATTTTTAGCGAATTTAATATGTTATCCTTTCTTTCAGAAGAAGATCTATTAACAATGATATTTCTTGATAAATTAGCTAATTATTTTATGAGAAAATCATCTTTATTTTATATAAATTTTAAAATTTTGAAAGAATTATATTTTATCTCCTGTGAGACTATTGGATATAATAAAGATCTTAAAGAATTTTCTCGATTAATTAAAAAACTTGAAAATCTTGGAATTATTAATTTATCAAAAAAAAAAATCTTAGTTAATAAAGAAAAACATTTAAATATTCTTCCATCAATGAATTCTTATTTTATATCAATAAGTCCATTGAAATTAAAAGCTATGATTGATGCTATTTTTGAAAAGAATCATATAATTAATTTGAATAATTAATTTTTTTTATACTATTCTTATTAGTTATTCTATTTTAATATTATATAAGAAAAAAGAGAATATAAAAAAAAACATTTATACTCATATAAACTCTTTTAATGTATCATATTATAATTTGAGATTAGGTTTTTTTATTGACATATATAAAAAAAATTTCAATGACTGGATTCAAATCATTCGGAGATCGCACAGTAACTATAAAATTATCTCCAGGGTTTACGTGCGTTGTTGGTCCAAATGGAGCTGGTAAATCAAATATAATCGACGCTTTATGTTTTGCACTTGGACGATTATCAAAAAAAACTATGAGAGCTGAAAAACTTGAGGACCTTATTTTTGCGGGATCCAGAGCTCATAATCCTTCAAATCGTGCATCTGTGACTTTATATTTTGATAATTCTGATGGAACTTTTCCTGGAGGTACAAATGACTTTGAAATTACTCGTGTAGTAATTAAAGGTAAAGGAAATAAATATAAAATGAATGGACAGCGAGCAACCCGTCAACAAATCCTAAATGTTCTTGCAGCTGCAAATGTTGATCCTGATGGTAGCAATCAATTTGTTCTACAAGGAAAAATAGTTGAACTTACTCATATGAACACTGAGGAGCGACGAAAATTTATTGAA
>CAZBEU010000626.1:0-10278 GCA_964491005.1 uncultured archaeon
TTACTGATCAAAAAAGCGTTGAAAAAAAATTAAAAGAATCTGAAAAAAAATATCGTGAAGCTTATAGAAAAGCAAATTTATATGAAGATCTATTTGCTCATGATGTCAATAATATTTTGCAAAATATAAAATCCTCAATTGAACTTAGTAAAATCTATCTGAATGAACCTAATAAATTTGAAAAGATTCATGAATTTTTTGGTATTATTGAAGAGCAGATAATAAGAGGTACAAATTTAGTCTCAAATGTTGTAAAATTATTTAAAATAGACGATACCTTAAACATTCCTATAGAAGAGGTAGATTTAATAACCTCTATAACTAAAGCAGTAGATTTTGTTAGACAAAGCCATCAAATCAGAAATTTATCAATAAAAACAGAAATATATGAAGATAATACTATTGTTAAAGCAAATAATTTTCTGATTGATATATTTGAAAACATTTTATTTAATGCTGTCATGTACAATGATAATATATTGATTAAGATTAGAATAAAAGTTCAAAAATATGAAAAAAATAATTCTTTTTTTAAAATAGAATTTATTGATAATGGTCGTGGTATTTCTAATAGAAGAAAGAAAATTATTTTTGAAGAAAATATAGAAGGAAAAAGAAAAGGAGGTATGGGATTAGGGTTATCGCTTGTAAAAAAGATTTTAGAAAGTTATAATGGAAGAATCTGGGTTGAGGATAGAATAGAAGGAGATTATACACAAGGAAGTAATTTTATAATATTAATTCCAGAATCATATTAGTATTATGTAAAAAAATTATAAGAGATTAACCAAGAGACAAAAAATATTATAAGAGATATTGAGAATTCTTTATTATTGATAGATTTAAATTATTATAATCGTAATAAAAGACTAGGTCAATTTTTTACACCCAAATATATTGCGTCATTTATGGTTAAAAATAGTTATGATTATATTATCAAATATATCCATAAACCCATAGATGAAATTTCTGTTTTAGAACCTTCTGTCGGAAAAGGAATATTTCTTCATTATTTAATAAATCTTGGATTTAAAAATATTACTGCATACGAAATAGATCCTAAATTGATACTTCTTCTTAAAAAGAAATATCCTATTGTAGATTTTAAGTTTGAAAATATTTTAACGGCATCTATTAATAAAAAATATGATTTAATTATTGGAAACCCTCCTTATTTAGGTCAAAATTATCATTCTAAATTATTCCAAGATTATATTAAAAAATCACCTTTTTGTCAGAAATATTTTGTTGGAAATATGGATTTATTCTATTATTTTATCCACATTGGAATTGAAAAACTTAAACCTAAAGGTATTTTATCCTTTATTACTACAAATTATTGGATTACTAAACATAAAAATACGGGTATTAAATTCTTAAAACCCCATCTGGTAAAGAACTGTTATTTTCTTCAATATATAGATTTATCAAATATGATCTTATTTAATAAAGCTAAAGGGCAACATAATTGTATTTTTACTGTTCAAAAAAAAGATTCAGATAATTGTAATGAAGAAGGACCAAAAATTGAAGTAATAAGAATAAGAAAATCTAATAATCAAAAAATAAAAAAAGTTAAAGAGATTAAATCTATTTTTAATTTTCTTATTTATGGAAAAGAACATTATTTAATTGATAAATATAATTCAGCTTTGAATCAAAAAGAATTGATGAATAATTTAAATTGGAATATTTGTTATCCAGAAATTGTAAGAAATATAATTGATAAATTTGAAGAATTATGTAAAAAAGATAATAAAATCACAACCCTAAAAGATTATTTCATAATACGAAATGGTATTATTTTCATTAAAGATGATATATTTATACTTGAAAAATCTAAGAACCTCATTATTAAAAATAGTGATTTTTACATTAAAATAAATGAAAAATACTACAAATTAACAGAAAAGGAGAAAAATAGATTAAAGAAAATTTATAAAAGTAGGGCTATTCGAGAATATAATTATTGTAAAGACGATTATATCGGTTATGGAATATTTATTAATAAAAATGAATTTCTCATTAAAAATAAAAAAGAAAGAAATCAAAAAATCGAAGAATGTTATCCTAATTTATCAAAATACATATTAAATTGTAGTGATGAATTAAAAAAGGTATTAAGTAATGCTAAAGAGAATCAAGATGATATTTATTTTCCAAGAAGAGGAGTTTTTATAAGAAATTTTTCTGCAAATTCTCTGAATATAATTGATTTAGAGAAGTCATATGAAAAAAAAAAAAAAATCTTTTTTAAATTTATTTCTGAAAAGAATATTTTTAGTTATTCAGAAACCCAATATTATGCAACCTCTGATACATATTTTTTATGGCCAAAAATTAATGAGGAATATATTGATTATCCTTTATTTATAGCTTATTTAAATTCCAAATTTGTCTATTTTTTATTTAAAGCAAAAGGGATTTCAATAAAAAGAAGCAAATCAAAGTTAGAAGAGAATTTACCTATTCCTAACTTTTCTCTCTTAAATTCTAATAATGACAAATCATTACTCTCAATTATCAGAATTCTCGCTTTATATTTATCTAAAAGAATAAAATCTAATTTTAAAGAAAATTCTTCTCCTCTTTTGGAAAAAATAGAAATCCTTGTTAAAAATTCTAATTCTCCTCATTCTATTTTTTTAACACAGATTCAAGATGCAATAAAATGTAATGATAATCGTAAAATTAAAGATATTATTGATGAAATGTTTTTTTTCTTGTTTAAAATTGAAAAAGAAACTATATTGGAACTTCTCTATAGATATTATAATTGATATTATGCAAAATTAGAAAAACTATTTTTTATTCTAAAATTATAGAAATTAATGAGTTTTTTTCCGATATATGATGATGTGGGTAGTTATCCTTTACCCGAATATATAGATAATAAGACCTTTAATCAGTTTTATTGGACCGCATATAAAGCAATAATAAATAATGTAGAAATTTCCGAACATAGAGGAATTCAGAATTATTTTATAACCCCAGTTATTAATTCATTTAAACAAAAACTTGAAGCTGGAGTTGAGATAATAAATTATCCCCAACATATGGATATGTATAATCAATTTTTAATACCATTAGCAGATTATGAATTGGAACCCAATTTAATTGACCCTAAAGGAGCAATAATTCCTGAGGTAAGAGTAATCAAAGAATTTGCAAAAGAATACTATGAAAAAAATGAAGAAAAATTAAAACTTAAAATTTGCATAACAGGTCCTATAGATTTATATATTAAAAAACATGATTTTACTATATATAAGGATTTAGCTCTTAATCTCTCTCAATCTGTAAATAATTTTATTAGAAATTCTATTATTGATCAAAAATATTTAAGAACTTCAATTATTGCTATTGATGAACCATCATTAGGATTTATAGATATTGTAAATATAAATGATGGTGATATTATAGATATCTTTGATAAATGTTTTGAGGGAATAGATTCTAAAATAGATACTCAAATCCATCTTCATTCTCTAAAAAAAGCACAATTAGCATTAGAAAGTAAAAAAATAAAAGTTTTAACCTGTGAGTATGCTTCAGACAAAACTAATACTATCCCTAAAAACAATTTAGATAAATATGATAAATTTATAAGAGTTGGGATAACTCGCACTAATATTGATAGTATAATAGGAGAAAATATTGATAAAGGAATCGGTTGGGATAGTTTAAGTTCAATCGAAGGAACATTAAAATTGATTGATTCAAAAGAAAGAATCAAACATTGTTTTAAGGATGCCTTAATACATTATGGTGATCGACTTAAATATATAGGGCCTGATTGCGGACTATCTGGATGGAAACCTCCTGAAGTTGCACACGAGCTTTTAAAGAGAACAAAAGATGTTATTATGCAATTTAGATCAGAAATGACTAAAGAAATTATTCATTAGAACGTTTCTTATATTTTCTGTATTTAAATATATATTTTTTTTTAAAAAAAAAAAAGTAAGAATAATCTTATTCTATAATCCGAACCTTACTTTTTCTTTAGAAAAAAAAGAATAAAATTTTTATATGTAAAAAACCATATGTAAATTAGTTCTTGACAAAATAGAAAATTAAAAATAGATTTTAAGAAATCGATTGGAAGTGGAATATCATGGTTGATAATAATGATTTTAAAGATTTTTTGAAGAAATTTAAAGATTATTTCAATATAAATACAGATATGTTTGATGCAGAATTTTTTATATTTTCTGATAAAGATTCTGATAAAAAGCATGAGATCAATTCAAATAATAATAATAATTTTAGAATTTCGTATCACTTTGAAAATGGGATGGATAAACCAGATATTAAAATAAATGGAAATATTGATGATATTGACATTAATGAATACTTAAATAATATCGATTTTTCAAAGATTTTTGATCTGAATAAGAAGAATAATAAGCAAGATCTTTCTTTTGAAATAATAGATACAGAGAAATTATCAGTTCTTCCAGAGGAAGAAAAAGAAGAATTAAATTTTGAAGAGCCACACATCGAAATCTATAACTCAAACGATACAATTGAAATTTTAGTTGATGCTCCAGGAATTGAAAAAGACGATATTTTAATTACTAACCATAGTGATAAAAAGACTATAATATTTGATGCTGAAACTAAAGAAAAAAGATATTATAAAAAAATTAAGCTTCCAAGTAAAATATCTTCGATTTTGAATGATACTGTTGAAGTTAATAATGGTATAATAACATTTAAATGCAAAAAGAAATAAATTTAAGGGGAAAATTTAGATATATATTATTAAAAAAGTGAATATTAATATGAGTAGAATAGCTGAAACAGGTGGAAGAGAAGGGAGAAAAGTTAAAGTTAAAGACGCATTCAAGCAAGATGCCGGGAGAGGAATTATAAGAGTAGATCCTGATCTTAGTAATTTACAAGGTTGGAAGACTGGTGATGTAATCGAAATTATGCATACTCAAACATTAGAGAAAACAGCTGCACTTTTATATCCTGGAAGACCCGAAGATCAAAGTTTGGGGATTATAAGAATGGATGCATCTCTTAGAAGGAATCTAGGTGCATCTTTGGATGATATCGTATCTATTCGAAAAATTGATGCAGCATTAGCAGAGAGAGTTGTATTTGCGGGTTTAGAAGAAGCTGTAATCTTGAGAAATTCTCAGCAATTAGCTAGTAAACTAGAAAATAGAATAATAACAAAAAATGATATTTTAAGTTTCTATGCATATGGTCGAAGAGTTGATTTAATTGTTGTTAATTTTTTTCCAAAAGCAGATGCTGTTAGAATTCATTTGAAAAGTCAGATAATACTTAGTGAAAAAAGTCATAAAGAATTAGTACAAATTGAAAAATCAAGAGTCACTTATGAAGATATTGGTGGACTAGAGGATGAAATTCAGAAAATAAGGGAAATGATAGAATTACCAATAAAGCATCCAGAGTTATTTACAAGAATAGGTATTGATCCTCCTAAAGGTGTATTATTGCACGGTCCTCCTGGGACAGGAAAAACATTGTTAGCCAGAGCAGTTGCATATGAAACTGATGCAAATTTCATTACGATTAGTGGTCCTGAAATTATGAGTAAATTTTATGGGCAAAGTGAAGAAAATTTGCGTAAAGTATTTGAAGAAGCAAAAGAAAATGCTCCTTCTATTATCTTTATAGATGAGTTAGATTCTATTGCTCCAAAAAGAGGTGAAGTAACTGGTGAAGTAGAGAGAAGAGTCGTTGCTCAATTATTATCTTTGATGGATGGTTTAGAAGGGCGAGGTGAAGTAATTGTTATTGGGGCTACAAATAGGGTAAATGATATCGATAGTGCTTTAAGAAGGCCTGGACGATTTGATAGAGAAATCGAAATCGGTGTCCCTAATGTTGATGGCAGGCTCGAAATTCTTTTAATCCATACTAGAGGTATACCTCTAAAAAAAGATGTAAACTTGAGGGAAATTGCTGAGAAAACACATGGTTTTGTTGGAGCTGATGTAGAATCTCTTGCTAAAGAAGCGGCTATGTTAGCAATACGTGAAATATTACCTAAGTTAGATTTAGATGAACCAATTCCTGCTGAAATTTTAAATGATATTAAAATAAGCAGTGAAAATCTTCACGATGCATTAACTAATATCGAACCATCTGCTCTTAGAGAAGTACTTATCACTAGACCAACGGAAACCTGGGATGAGATTGGAGGATTGGACGATGCAAAATTACAATTAAAAGAAGTTGTAGAATGGCCACTTAAATATCCAGAATTATATACTCATTTAAAATCTAAACCTCCAAGTGGAATTTTATTGCATGGAATTCCAGGAAGCGGAAAAACATTAATAGCAAAGGCCTTAGCTCATGAAAGTGAAGTTAATTTTATTTCTGTAAAAGGACCTGAGTTTTTATCAAAATGGGTAGGTGAAAGTGAAAAAGCTGTCAGAGAAACATTTAGAAAAGCAAGATCTGCCTCTCCATGTATTATATTCTTTGATGAGATTGATGCTATTGCAGGAATGAGGGGAAGAGGCTCAGGGTCGCAAGTTAATGAACAAGTTGTATCTCAATTGTTAACTGAAATGGACGGACTTGAAGATTTACGAGGAGTTATTCTTTTAGCAGCTACTAATCGACCAGATATGCTTGATCCTGCATTATTAAGAGCAGGAAGGTTTGGTAGACATATAGAAATACCCGCACCAGACGAAAAAGCCAGAGAACAAATTTTTAAAATACACCTGAAAGATAAACCTTTAGCCAATGATATTTCAATTCAAGATATGGTTAAAAAGTTGGAAGGATATACTGGAGCAGATATTTATGCTCTATGTGAAGAAGCCACTTTATTAACAATAAGGAGAGCCATTTCAGATATCTCTATTGATACTCATGATAAAGAATCTGTGTCTAAAATTAATATCGGAAAAGAAGAATTTGATCTTGCTATTGAAAAAACGTTAAAAAGTGCTGATAGGGCTCAGAAAGCATATAAAGATGCTTCTAAGGAGCCAAAAGAAGATTTATACAGATAATAAATTTAATTTTATAAATAAATATTATGGGGTTGAAATAATTTGGAGTTAAATGAAGAAAAGCATAAAATAAGTTTAGATAATTTATTAGAAATATTAGGAAATCCTACAAGAAGAGTTATAATTTCTAAATTAGCAAAAGTACCTCATTCAACTTCAGAACTAAGTAGAATTTTAGGTATTTCAAGACAAGCAGTACATAGTCAACTTGAAATTCTAAAAAATTATAAAATTATTGAAAGAATAACCCCTGAAGAGCGCGGGAGTAAATATCGGATAAAAAGCAATTTATCTTTAATAATTGATATTTCTCCAGATTATTATCATATTAAATATAAATTAACTGATATTGATCCTAAATCTGAAGCTATTTTTTTGAAAAATTCTAAAAATTCAGAAACATATGATAAATTAGACAATCCTAATAAAAAAATGAAATATTTAGGAGAAAATATTAAAGAAATTGAACAAAATCTTTTTAAATTAGAGCGAACTCGTAGACAATTATTACAAAAGAAAGAAAGCTTTATAATTGAACTAAAACATTTGATGGAGCAACAATACAGGGATAAACTTAGGAAAGAGAAATCAATGCTGGATAATTTAGAAATGGAAATTTTCTATACACTATTTTTTAATCCTGTAAAATTCCATAGTAAAATAAATATTGATAGTTTACTTGATGAATTATTTTTTTCTGATCTGGATAGAATTTCAAGAGCAAGTCATAGAACTTCAATTGAACATCTCCTTAGAGATTTAGCAAAATCAATGGATATCCTGAGAAAGGTGGATGATAATTGGTTTTTTGATATATAGAATAATTTTATAGATTAATTTCTTTTAGTTTTTTTATTTCAAACTTATAATTATTACCTAATTTACATATATTATAAAAAAAGGTGAAAATATGAATTTAAATGATTTTAAAAAGGAATTACCAAAGATTTTCGAAAATGTTAAGAAAGATGTAGAAAAAATTTATGGGAAACATAGAGCAGGATTAAGCTTAGGTCTTGCAGAAATGGGTATGTCTCGAGAAGGTTTTATAGGTGGTATGCACTTCTATCCTGGTACTGATATAATTATGAATAAAACTCCTTTAAGGTTAATTCTAAAAGAACAATCACAGAAAATTAGTTGGGCATATGCATATCACATACTTTTACATGAATATATACATTCTCTTGGAATTATCGATGAATATAAATGTCGTATGTTAACAAAACATATAACAAAAAAGATATTTAAAGAAGAAACTCATCCTGCGATAATTCTTTCTGAAAAAGGAATTGGAGCTTATATTCCTAATTTTAATCTTATATATAATTCTATTGGACTAAACCGAAATAATTTGAATATTGAATATATCTATGGGTTTGATGAAAATAGTTATACATATTATTCTTAAGATTATAAAGATTACAAATAGACTTTTTTTTAAAATAATTTCACTATTCAAATACTTTGATGATACAATTTAAACATTAAAAATAATTGCAATAATTTTTTTAAATTAATTAAACATTATTATAACAAAAAGATAGTTGATTATTAATTTCAGAAGATATACCAATTGATAAGATGAAAGAGGAGCATATTGAAAAAACAATGGAAGTAAGCCAAGAACAGATTATCATTAATTGGCAATTTAAAGACGTTAAAAAAAAACTTACTTATGATATCAAAAAATGTGTTGGATGCAGTCTCTGTATGATCATTTGTCCTGTAGAAGCAATTGAACTTGGACCAATTCCTCAAATTGTTCAAAATATATTAGATGAAACTAATCCTAAAATATTAATAAATGACAATTGTATGAATTGTATGCTTTGCGCAGTTATTTGTCCTAATAATGCTTTTCATGAAAATATAACTCCAGAAGGTACAATTGATCTCGATGAATATCCCTCAATTGGTAAGTTCTATGAAATAGATGATAAATTATGTATAGAAGATAAAAAAAATCCAATATGTCTTCTTTGTATAGAATCACGTAATAATATGAATTCTATAAAAGACTACCACAAAATAGATTTAAATTGTCCTAAAAAATGTTTTAAAATAAAATCTCCATTAAAAGGAAAAGTCCATATAAAAAAACCTATGTTATGGAAATGTGATCCACAAGGTTGCAAGGCATGTGTTAATATATGTCCTGTAGAAGCTTTTTATATTCCAGAAAAGGCTGAAGATGTAAAGAAATTTGGAAAAATTGCTTGTAATGAAGATAATTGTTTATACTGTGGAGCTTGTGAAAATGCCTGTCCAGATAATTTGATATTTATTGAAAGAAATAATATTGAAATTTTAGATCCAAAAAGAAAAGGAGGGTATCCTTGGGTAGATGGATGGATTACAAGTATTAAAAATATATTAAAAAATAATATCTTGACTGGTAAGAAACAAATTAAATTATTTATTAATGAAGAGAGTAAAAAACTTGAAGATACAATTGAAGAACAACTTCCCCACATAAATGAAAATGAGCAAAAAGAACTTAATAAAATTAACAATATTATACAGAGTTTACTTAAAACAAAAAAAATTCGATATTGGATTAAAGATAATAGAATTGATAAAATTGGTTTAGAAATTAAAAAGATATTAGACAGAAAAAAATAATACGATTTTTATAATATGTAAAAAAGTGGGAGGAACGGGATTCGAACCCGCGACCTCCTGGTCCCAAACCAGGAATCAGTTTGGAAAAATTAATGTATAATTTTTATACCAAGCTAGACTACCCTCCCGTTTTTAAAAAGAGAGATGATCTCTACTATAATCCAATGATAAAAGTTAAAATGTTTTTTTGGTTTTTAATTTTTTTATTTCTCAAAAAAATACTTACTCTTACCATATTATTATTCTTCAAATTTTGATAATTATTTATATTAATTTTCTAAATTGTTTTATATATATATTATATAGATTCTCGGAAATATTCAAAATATATTTCTTGTTTTTTACTATCCTGACAAATTCTGATGATATATTATTATATCCAAAATAAGCTCCCGCTAGACCGCCTCCTATTGCTCCCACTGTATTTGTGTCCCCACCTGCAGTTGCAAATGAGATAATGGAATCTTCGAAAGAACTAAGATTTTTTAGAAAAATAAATAACACGCATATCAATGTACTAAGACTGAATGGGTGAATAAATGCTTTACCTAAATATTCTTCAATAAAATATGGGGATTTTACTCCAATTTGAGAAAATTTAATCAGTCCTGCTTCGAGAGATAAATCTAAATTTTCATTT
>CAZBEU010000627.1:0-2243 GCA_964491005.1 uncultured archaeon
GAGGTTATGGTTCGTTTCCAAAGGAAATCTTTCATAAAAATGCTAAAATCAATAAAAGAACACAATTAATGTTTGAATGCTCTGAATGCAAAAAGAAATTTTATGGAAAATCCTTTAGAGTTAAAAAATTTGAACTACAACAAGTCTAATGTTATTAATATTATTATCATTAAACTTGTATTTATTATAATTATTTTCTTCCGATTACTATCATCGGTTCCATTAAAAGTTCTAATTCTGAATATTCAACCAATAGTTTTTTAATATCTTTAGTCAAATATTGTTTCATAAATCTATTTTCTCTGCAAATAAAGTTAATATCTTTAAAATATTTATTAAATAATTTTTTATATTCTTCTACCGTCAATCTATTCACATAAACGTTTGGTTTGAAATTTTTATCTAATAAATGTTCCCAAGGATTTTTGGTATCAAATTTATGTCCTCCAAAATATTTAGAGTAAAAATCAATTGCAATATAAAAACTCCCTCCTTTTTTTAATACTCTTTTTATTTCTATTATTACTTTTTCAATATTTTGTATATGTTCAAAACTATGAATTGACAATATAAAGTCAAAAGAATCATTTTTAAATTTCAAATTTTCAGCATTCATCTTCACAATCTTGAATTTTCTTTGTTTTGGTAAATTTTTATTTAAAGATGATAAGATTTGAAAATATTTACGGTCAAATAATATTGAACGTAGAAAAGTCTTAAAAAATCTATTAAATCCATTCTCTTTAATAATAGTTTTATAATTCCTAATACTATGTTCAAAAAGAATGATATCTAGATCTAATCCAATTACTTTATTTTTATTACTAAATAGATATGTATAAGGAAATCTCTGACCACAACCAATATCGAGAATTAAACTATTTTCCAAATAATATCCTAAATAACTATAAATATCTTTATTTATTTTCATAAACATATTGTAAGCGTTGATGGCTTTTCTCTTAGTTTTAAAGAGATTATCTTTTAGCAGTGATGCAAAGTCTCTGATCCCTGATTTAGAATAAGTTTTCATATTATTAAATCATTGTATCATATTCTTTTTTTATATAATATTTTATTAATACTCCTCTAAATTTTTTTTGATTGGATTAGTCTAATAGAAAAATTTTTAATTTATAAAAGACCTTATTCTTTAAGCACAATAAAAAAATGAATATTTCTTATGGGTCATAAAAAAAAGGTTAAGGATCTTATCCCACAACCAAAAAGTAGATTTTTAAGAGTTAAATGCTTACATTGTGGAAATCAACAAATAATATTTGGATGCGCTGCTCAAGATGTAAATTGTGAAGTATGTGGAAAAACAGTCCTTCAATCTACAGGTGGGAAAGCCAGAATATTAACTAAAATAATCGAAGTTTTAACATAATAGAAAGAATTATACTTACATATTCTTTTAATCTTATTATCTTTCAATAATAAAATTACTTCAAAATTTAGATTTCTAATAGGATTTATGATACAATTCTCTTATTTTATTGGGATTTAATCAATTTTATTTGATAATATATATCTCTAAAAAGAAAAAAAAAAAGAAACTAATTTATAGTTATTATTTGTTTAATTATTTTCATTACATCAACAGGATAATATTCGATATAAGAGACTAATTTTTCAATAGAGGCATTTTTCATATATTTGGATATATTACTGATTATTTTTTTTTCATGGATTCTATTTTCCTTTTGAATATTGATAAAATCCAAAATCGTTCGCTCTATGTTAGAGTATTTTACTTTATTTTCAATAATTCCAAAAGAATGAGAAGCATTTTTAAACTTAAAAAATTTAAAAGGATAACCTGAAATAATTATTGGTTCATTTTTGAAAAAGATATCATTAAAAATATAAAATAATTCATTTTTATGTTCTGTTTTAATATTATTAAGTTCAAGTGCTGTATATAGACCAAAATACCATTTCGAAATTCTTTTTAACTCCAATGCTTTACTTACAATTTCTAATAATGAATATTTTGTTTTATTAGATTCAATTTCAATGTCACTTTTAATATAATAAAGATCTTGAAGAACATGAATAATATCGCCTTGATTTAAAAGATAATTAATTACATTATTAGAGTTATAATAAAATTTATCACTATAAGGTTTTAATTCGTCTGTAGTAATGAACTCTTTCTCATCATCTCTTATTTGATTAATAATACGATTAATAGACATATATTCATAGCCCCTTTAGATTTTAAGGAAGTTATATAATAA
>CAZBEU010000628.1:0-2535 GCA_964491005.1 uncultured archaeon
ATAAAAATAAAAATATCACTAGTCGGCTCTAAAATAACAAATTTAAAAATAATCAAGAAAAAAATGTAAAATATTATTTAATTATTTTATTTCTTTCCCGCTTCTTGTGATGATTAGCAAGATAATAAATAGGATAACCAAGAATAAGACTGTTAACACCCACATTGCTTCGGGTATCCATAAATAACCAAGTATTAAGAAGGGTACAAAGAAAATAGCATCAACGATTAATAACACTGGAAAAGGTACTTCTTCACCTTTGATATCTAAAAGGATCGGTCCCATAATCATAATGATTAATATCGTCATAAGTGCTTTAAAAGTTATAGCTAAATTTGGATCTACAACACCACTAACATATATATCAGGAAGGTAAAAAATTCCAATGATAGGAGGATTAGTAGTAGCATCTAACGTCTGTAAAGAGGTATCTATATATGGTAAAATTCCTGCTATAAGAATTTGAATAATTACAGCTAATATAAAGAATACAAAAATATCATTATAATCTTTAGTTTTCCTGTAGACTAAAATAATATCTCTTAATATACATAAAGTCCATAATATAAAAAGGATAATATATGCAATAATGATTGTTTGATTAAAACCAGAATATTCAAAGGATAATTTTACAGCCCACATATAATTCACAGGAAGAAGAGCAGCAAGATATGCTAGATATCTATATCGTTCATTTCTTTTAAAGATATCAAATAATAGAAAAATTCCAAAAACAACAAATAAAATTATCAGTATGATTAAACTATTAATAAATTCAGAGTCCATGATTTTGTCATTTCTTTTTTTTTTACATAAAACTAATTTATATATTAATAATTAGTTCACGTGTTTTTAAATTTTTAATAATCCAATCTTAAAATATATTATCTTCATTATGAATATTAGCTTTTTTTTAAAAATCTATAAAAATAAATTCTAACTTTCTTTTCGGGTTTTTATCATGATATACAATCATAATTATGAAAAATGTCTTAAAAAAAGAGGGATTCATTATTACAATATATAAAATTCATTCTATAGCAGATTGAATTAATTCAGCTAATACAGAAAGTTCATGTTTTGCTTTTCTTGTATCTGTAGATTCAGCTGATAAAAGTATCGCATTTCGAGAAATAGCTAATTTCAATATAATAGCAACATCCTCTTTAATTATTTTAAGATCATTTAAAATATCATAAAATCGATAATTATGTTTTATTGCAATATCTCTTACAATTTGATGGATATTTTCAAGGTCATCAGAGGATATTGAAATTGTTTTATTTATATGAATACCCTTTGGAAATCCTTTAATTAATGAGCTAATTAAATCATCTTGGTTAGTCATAATTTCAAGAACCTTAAGTAAAATTAGATTACCATCACTAAAAGGGGCAAAATTAGGAAAATAGAATTTTAATTCATCAGAGGCTGCAAAACAGGCTCTTTCTTCTCTTATCTGTCTTGAAATTGAACCAGGATAATTATTTATCTCTTTTACAGAAAATCCACTTTCTTCTATAAAATTTTTAACTACGGAGGATATTTCAGGATTAATAATTATTGTATTTCCCTTTGAATTTTGAATTCTTTCATTATAAGTCACAAATAACATTAAAAGATCTTCAAAACTTATTTCAGCACCATTTTCATCGATTACTAAGATTCTAGACGCATCAACGTCAAAGCAAATACCTAAATGACTTTCTGAAGCCTTAACTATTTCAGCTGTATTTCTAATAGTTTTTATATTAGGGATCGTGCCAATCCTTTGTCTATAATGTGTATTAAGAGCTATTATTTCTACTCCTATATCGTTAAGTAAAAGAGGAATAATTCGTCCAACAGGACTATATGCACAATCAATTACAATTTTCCAATTTTTATCTCCAATTTTTTTTTTATTAATAAATTGTTCTAGAGATTTAATATAGATATCTTCTGTTTGAGGAATACCTGTTAGTTTCCCAATACTATTTGAATCAACTCTATGAATATTTTTAGGAAAATTATTATACCACTCAATAATATTTTGATTTTCTTGTTCTGATATATTAATACCTTGAGCATCTACAAATCTAATACTAACATCTTCAGAATATAAATGTCCACCAGAAAAATATATACCACCACTAGCTCCAAATCTTCTAATTGTGAATTGTAATAAAGGAAACGTGCAATCTGATAAATTTAATGTATTAATTCCTGAACTCATTAATCCTGACGAAAATGCCCTCTTCAACATTCTACAATCATAATGATAATCTCTGCCAATAATAACAGATTCGTTAGGATCAAATTGACTACCATATATAACCGCTAATTTAGTAGAAATCTCTGGAGTTAATTCAAAATTACCCTTACCAATGATTCTTCCTTCTTTTAGGAAAGTAAATTGATTTGCGTTTTCTTTACTCATGATTATTAATATTAAAACAATATTTATTAAACTTAATTTATCGATTATAAATTATTATATTTAAATGATGATTCTGGATAAATTAAGTTTAGTTAATATTTTGAAAAATATAAGTA
>CAZBEU010000629.1:0-1876 GCA_964491005.1 uncultured archaeon
TTAGTTTATTAATACATTGTATGGAATTATTATTAGTTCTTTTTAATTAGAGTTAAGCTACATTAATTCTATTTTTTTTAAGGAAACTTAATGAAGGAGAAAAAGATAATTATAACTAAAAATACAAAAAAGTCTAAAGAAAATACACAATCTTTATTCATAAAAGTTCAAGTGAAATAGAGAATATTCTTCTCTTTAGATTTTTAATTCATAATTCCGTATTTACTCTATATTTTTAATTATAAGTGTAATCTTTTAATATACAATGAGATCTTCTAAAAATAAATTAAAAATCAATAGTAAAAGTGATATTAATGGATGAAAAATCTGCAAAAAGAAATTTTCAGATCTCAAATATTTTAATTGGATTATTGATGATCCTTTTTTCAATAGTAGTTTTAATGTATCCAGATGTAACAAATATTTCTGTAGCTTTCATTTTCTCTTTAGTTCTTTTAATTATAGGATTAGGACGGGTAATGAATGCATCTTCGGATGAGACACTATCGAATCTAAAAGCAATATCAAGATTTATTTCAGGAGTTTGTGCTTTAATCATTTCTCTAGTTGCTATTATTCTTTTAATATCTGATCCTGCAAAGGGTCTTGAATTATGGTACTTTCTAGTAGCAATTGCCTTGCTTATAATTGGAATAATGAGAGTAATTGTTGGCTTAGGTTCAAAGAAATTTGAAAATTAGCTCCGCACAATACTAATAATTGCGGGAATACTAACAGTAATATTTTCAATTATAGGACTATTAATTCCTGAACTTGCTGGAATATACATAGTGATTTTGGTTTCAGCTTCATTCCTAATAAATGGTATTGTAAAAATCATTTTAGGGATAATAGGACCAAAATAATTTTTTTTTTAATCTCAGATTTTTTACAATATAGAGACAATTACAAAAATATCAAACAGAGATTTTTTCTAAACAAATTTTTTTATATTTTCTATAAAATAATATCAATAAAACTTCTTTCATTTTATGAAGATGTTATAAATGAAGATCGTGTAGCATAAAAAAAAAATTTTATTAAGGGTTGAATTGATTATTATTAGTATCTATATATTCTTAATTGAGGATTTTACTTATAATTGAAAGCAAAGAAAAAAGTATGTAAATGGTATCAACTCTGTCCTATTAAATATTTTGTTGATCAAGGTAAGCTTGACCGAAAATGGATTAACGATTATTGTTTAATTGGTAATAAAAAATGTATTAGATATCAATTAGAAGAAAGTGGTAAATATCATCCTTGTAATATGCTTCCAAATGGCGAAATCATGGAAGAACTTGATTATTGAATACCTTTTCAATAATAATCCTTAAGATCAAACATATTTTCTTTATAATAAATCTTTAAGTGCTTTTCTATAAGATAATATAATATATGGTTTTAATCTCGTTGCAAATTCTTTAGTGAAAAAACTATCAACATTAAAACTGTAATTAATAACTAATGTGTTATTATTTAAAGAAAAACTTAATTTAAAAGTATTTTTTGCTCCATATGTATCTATTATAAATGATGAAGAAATGTTTTCACGTGGACCTACTTCGGTTATGATTAATATATTAGACCAAATATCAGTATTATTACCACCAGTAAAAGTCTGAATTTTACATAGCTCCAAGTGTACTACAAATTTATCAAATAATTCTTCTAAATTTTCAGAATATTTATTTGTAGTAAATAATTGTAAATTTCTCTCTATTTTCTCTTTTCCCATTTTTAAAACCTTTCAACTCTGAAATATCTTATATGAATAAATATATTTAAGTATTATCGCAAGAGATCGATTAAATTAAATAAAGTATTATATCGCTTCAAAATTTTTTTTTCCCCAAATTAGTATAATTGTTATTTT
>CAZBEU010000630.1:0-2439 GCA_964491005.1 uncultured archaeon
GTCTAATTTTAGACCATTTCTTATTCGAAGCCATGAATTAACGAATGACGTAGAGGATTTAAAGATTTCATAAATTTGAATTTAAAAAAAATACTCGGTACTGTAAAGGAGGGTGTTTTTTTTTGCTGTAATTGATAAAATATCATGAGTATAAGTGAAATAACCTTAATTCAAAAGAATAAGAAGAGGAATATCAATATATAATAATTTAATAGAAAAGTTTATTTTTTTAAGATCTTTTTACTATTTAAATATAATAATAATATTTAAGTGAAAATTAATGCCAGGTTCTCATGGAAGTTTAACCAAAGCTGGAAAAGTAAAAATGCAGACTCCAAAAATAGAAAAAACAGGGGTGAATTCCCAATCGAAGAAACCCCCAAGAATCAGATATAGAGAGCTTTATATTTTAAGATTTAAAAAAGGGGTATATTCAGGTCAACCAAACTCTATTGGAGCAAAAAGAAATAAATTCACAGACTAAATCCTTTATTGTTATTCTTTTAATCCTATTATTCTTAGCTGATTTTGTAGTTCTTGACTTTTTTTAAAATAAAATTGAGCTTTTTGTTGATCATCCATTAAGAATTTATAAAAATCATTCATTAATAGATTCCATCGAATTGATTTCTTAATTCCTGATATTGTTGTAACTATTAATGACTTTTTAATTCCCTCAAGGTAATAATTCGCTTTTTTTCTATCTGTTCTATCATGAATATAATATTCAGCAATCTCCATCAATAAATTTGTAAAAATATTTTTAGATCTACTATCAATAGATGTGTAATCGAGATCTATTAGTCCAGCTTTAAGAAATTTTTGAACTATTGGTAATTTTCCTTTTTTCTTATAATATTTAGCTCTCATTAAATGGTATTTTAATCTTACTTTAATAGATTTATTCCCTAACTGAAATGCTTTTTTAAAATATTCTTTTGCTTCTGCATTTTCTTCAATTTCTTGAGCAATTAATCCAAGAAAGATTAAAGACAATCCTTGATATTCTTCTTTTTCTTCAAATTTTAATTCTTCATTTTCTAAAAATTTTTGAATAATGTCAAAATGTTCTTTTGCTCTTGCAAAAAATTTTAGTTTAAAATATATTTTTGCAACATTATAATGAATATCAATAATATATTTTATTGGAACGTCTCCAGATTTGGCAACTGAAAGAGCATTTTCTAAATAATTTACTGCAACATCATGTTGATCTAATATTAAAGCGATTTTATTTAGGAATAATAAAATTGATACTACTAACTTTTTTTGTTTATGTTTATTAAAAACCTTAAGGGCTTCAGTTAAAATATCTGTGGCTTCCTTAAATTTGTAGTTATTCATAAGTTCTTCAGCTTTAGTATATAAACTTAAATTTTCAATTACTTCAAAGTCATTTGGAGGAACAGTCAATAAATCGTTATGAATTGGATATAAAGCCTTAGTTATTAGACATTCATAATGGAGTGCTGAAAGAGGAAAATTATTTTCTTCCTCTAAAAAATCATCAGATTCTAAAATCTTATCTGGAGAAAATTTTGAAAGAATATTTTCATCCAAATTATATTTTTCTATTATTTCTATAATAGAATTTAATAAAGAACGAGCAAACTTTATCCAATAATTTACTAAATCTTTTAATTGGACTTCATTAACATCTTCAAATAATTTTTGTATTAATAATGGGCTATAACTTTCAAAAAAGGATCGTATATATATTTTTTTAACCCTTAAATCTTTAAAATAAGTAAAAAAATCCTTTTCAAATATAAAAAATTCATCGAAAACATCCTCTGTCGAGAAAAATATTGTTTCAGAAGTTCTATATTTTGGAATACCATTATTAAGTTCCCAAGGATGCTTAAATGTTGGTTTAAGTCCAATTTTTTCTAATTCATTAACAATTGATTTTATTTCCTCTTGTTTTATTTCATGGAGATCTTCTCTTTTGTTCATTAATGAAATACGAATTCTATTTACCCATGCTCTTTCATTTTCACTTCTTATTAAATCAGGTATTATAAGATTTAAAAGCTGAATTAAGTTTTTTTCTCTACCCTCTGTAGGAAAATTATTTTCAATCGAAATAATTAACGCAAGATCTCTTATACTTTTCTGGAGATATTGAATAAAATCATATACATTTGTGTCTAAATTCCAAAATCTAAACATCAAAGAAATTTTAAAATTAGCCAATTCAAATGGAATATTTAATCGAACAGGAAGAATAGCTGGAAATTTAACTGTTAAAATTAAGGTTTTATCTTTTCTTAAACTAAATCGAAAGATATTTTCAATATATCCCTTTAGATACCATCCATTCTTTTCGATAAAGTCTCTTATATTCTGTATTTCATTTTGGGATAATGGAGTTATTGACATTTACTATTACATCTTGATTTAATTTATGAAAATGATATTATTTTAAAAATTTTAAAC
>CAZBEU010000631.1:0-7407 GCA_964491005.1 uncultured archaeon
AAGAAGTTATAAATCGATATAAATCATAAAATTCAAATAAAAATACTAATGAAAATATAAATTACGGGGATGTGCCCAAGCTGGTAAGGATCCCGCCTTAGAAGTGGATGCAGTAGTGCCTCGTGGGTTCGAGTCCCACCACCCCCATATCACATAGAATTGAAAAAAAGCGGATGTGTCTAAGTTGGAATAGATCTCGCTTTAAAAGCGGGTGCAGTAGTGCCTCGTGGGTTCGAGTCCCACCGTCCGTATTTAATTGATATAGGAAAGCGGGAATGGCTGAGTGGTTAAAGGCAGTGGAGTCAAAATCCATAACTTATAGAAGGTTCTATGGTTCAAATCCATATTCCCGTACTATAATAAAGTGATGGTGACTGAGAGGTTTAAGGTGCCCGCCTTGAGAGTGGGAGTATCGAATCCCGATACCACAGGTTCGAATCCTGTCCATCACGTAATCTAAGCGGAGATCGCATAGTGGAATTGCGACATTTTGCTAAGTTGTTATGTTTATATATATGGGGGTTCGGTTCCCTCTCTCCGCGTTAATTAATATGCAAAAGGTTTTATAGTCTAATTTTTTTTAAATTATGATATAACCAAATCAAAAATTCAATAAATCAATAAAGTCATTCTAAATAAATATTATAAAAAGTGATCATTAGTTTATGACAGGGTTTGAGATTTTAAAATCTAAGTGCTATTTAGAAGATAATAAAAAAATTATCATACGTAATGTAAAAATAAATGATATAAATCAAATTTTAAAATTAATTAATGATATATACGGAAAAGAATATTCTGATGGTGAGTTCTATAATTCAAACTATTTAAAAAAATTGATAAAAAAATCTAATGTTAATAAAAAATTCAAAATCATTTGGCAGTGTGCTTATTATGGTGATCGTCTAATTGGACAGGTTATGCTTCAAAAGCAATTTGGAATCGCTATCGTGAAACTCGCTATGGTAGATAATAATTTTAAAAATATGGGAATAATGAATCTCTTGGGATCAAAATTGACAGAATACATAGATGATTTAAAAAACTCAAATATCAATTGTGTCTATGCTGTTATTGATCAAAAAAACCTTAAAATGATTCAAGTTCTTGAGAATTTTAAATTTAAAAAATTTGGTTCTCTCCCTAAACATAATTTAAGTGAAAATCTATTAATTTATGGGCGAATTCTAAAGGATTTTTATTGGAAAATGATTAAACCCGATATAAGGTTATCTAAAAACATATATAAATTAACTAAAGAAGCTAAAATAAAAAGAATTATCTCTACTGAAATTTTTATTCCATCCTTTTCAGAGAATCAAAAACTCATCTTATCCTTTAAAATTAATAATAATAATTTCTTGAAAAAAAAAATATATCTTGTAAATGAAAATGCTAAGATATATGCTGAAATATCAGAAAATCAACATTCATGGTATAATATAAAATTAACCGGCAATAATCTTAACTATTGGGAAAAAAAACAAATTTTGGAAACTATAATTGAAAAATTTAATTTAAAAATAGATATTGGTTCATTATCTTTTATAATAGACGTTAATGATAAAGAATCACAACAAATCCTTAAAGATAATCAATTAAATCTATATGCATATCTTCCTTTTTACTATAATCATAAAGATATGGTATTATTAGGATCTTCAAAAATAGAATAAAGAGGGATGAAACTATAAAAAAAAGAATATTATTTGTTAGGACCTTACCTAATCCTTTAAAATCTACAGAGGAATTAGCTTTAGATATTTTAAATGATCCAAAATATGATGATTTTCCTCAATATATTGATAAATCTGAAATTCAAAATGCATTTGATGAATATGGATATAAACTAAATCCATTTAATTCATCTATTTATGCTAATATTTTAAATTCACCTAATATTGAAGGGAGATATCTGGCAAAAAATCTCCCTGAAATTGATTCATTAGTTATTGATGAATCATGCTCAATTAAAGATATACATAGGATTTTAAGTAAAAATGATGACATCACCCATATTGGAATAAGTTCCTATGCACATGGATTAGATTTAGGTGTAAATCTAATAAAGACACTAAAAAAACATTATCCTGATAAAATTATTTATGTTGGAAATGTAGGCGCTAAATTCTCTTATATACAAAAACTTATACCACCTGAGAATATATGTTTGAGGAATGGGATAGCATGGTTAAGAAAAAAATTCAATCTTTCAATGATAAAACCAGAAGATTATCAAATTCCTTCAATTATAGCCGATGTATATCAATTTCCTATTAAAATAAAATCCTTCTATCTTGTCTCACAAATTGGGTGTCCATACAATTGTGATTTCTGTATTACATCAACTCTTCAATATACTCCATTTTCTAATTCAAAAAAAATTATAGAATGTTTGGAAGCAATAAATAAAAGCATAGGCCAAGATTTTTTTATCCAAATATGTGAGCCTAATGCTTGTTTTCCTGAAAGAGTATGGAATGAAGTCTTTGAATATTTTATGAATGAAGGCAAGACTAAAAATAGAATGTATATCATTTGTTTAATTTCATTAGCTCATTTAGCCAAATTTAACCTTAAAAAGATACAATCTGAAAGTTCATTAAAATTCTTTTTTGTAAATTATGGTATAGAATCAACCTTAACAGATAATTATGTTAAAAATAAAGGTATTTCAAATAAATTTATACAATATCTATCAACCTTAGGTATTATAACTAATCACAATTTTATTCTTGGACTACCATTTCATAATAAGAAAAATATCGAGATAGAGATCAAAAGAAATCTAGAATATGACTCATGTTGGTATTTTATATCAAATATGAAGCCACTTCCTATGACTGAAGTATATAATTTATTTAATAATCAAGGCAGAATTTTTAATGATGATTTACCTCCAGAAATGGTATATCGTGAGGGATTTTTTGCTTTTGATCATCCCACTTTAGGAAAGGGATACTCTGCTTTAAAATATGCATTTAAAGCTTATATTGAATCCGAAAAAAAGGTTTCTAACACATATTCTGCTTTTGCAAATGCACTTCAAAATTCACCAATATTAGAACAAGAGCCATCAATCCTAAAAGTGATTGAATCTCTAAGGGAATTAAGTGAAATGAACAATATAATGATTAAACCAAGAGTGGATATTAATGTGAAAGGGCTCTAAGATAGACTTAATTATAGGTTATGGTAGTTCACAAATCTTTTATAAAATTAATATTTTTATCTTCGATTATTTGTAATTTAAATCTATCTAAGAATTTTTCCATTATTTCTTTTTCTATTATATGTTCTTCATTTAATCTAAAAATAAATGAGTTCTCCTTTAAATCTAAAATTTTAATCCAATTAAAATGGTGTAAAAGTTTCAATATCAATTGTTTTCTTTCTGATGGCGAAGAATATCGTTCAATGTCATTCATTATTTCCTCAATTATGACATTACTTTTTTCTTTATCATTAAATGATAGAATTATATTTTGATTATCTACTAATTTTAGCCATAGATGAGTGGGATCCTCATCAAGTATAATCTTATGATAATTTGTAAATTCTTTAATATTCTCATAAAATAATGCACTTCTCTCTTTATTCATAGGGTGAATATTTTTGAATAGGAATGTCTCTTCTAAATCAAATCGAGTATAATTTTTTGAATATGTTAATTTTTTAATTTTTAAACCTAATACTCCTGCTAAGCCTGCAAACCATTTAGACGTATCATAATGAATATTTGAATAAAGTCCAAAATAATGAAAAATATACTTATTTTGAACATATTCTATATTAATATCTTTAGTAATCTTATTATCAAGAAGAAACAATTTAAAACGGTTGACTGATTCTATTAATTTTTCAGGAGTCAATTCCTCTAGATTAGTTATTTGATTTCTATACATCATAAACATATCTAAAATATTTTTATATCGATATTCTTGATATTTGTTTAAGTTGACTAAGTCTTCATAATAGGAGATTATTGCTCTAAAGGTTATATTATCATAAAAGTGTTTTACTTTATCATCAACTATATTTTTAAAATCTTCAAGAGATTTTCCCTTTTCAAAAATTTTAAGGACATTCTCCATTACATTACAATAAAACGCAGATACACTCTGAAATCTTTTATCTTTAGGATTTTTTTTAAACTCTACATTTACATATCTTTCAATCCAATCCTTCAGTGCTGGTGATATTGAAATAGTTTGTTGAGTAGTTTTTTTATTTGATAAATATTTTTTTGTGGTCATTTCTATCTTTTTTTTTATATTAATAGATCTAATTTGGAATTTTTTTTTTTGTTTGCTTGATTTATATATATAAAATTTATTTTAATTAAAAATTAAAGATACAGTTTTTAACTAATATATAATTGGTTAAATATTATTATTTAAATTTTTAGATCTTATAGGAATTTACACATAAATTTTTTTTATTTTTAATATTAACTTTTAAAAAGGATATTGTTATTCTATATTAATAAGCCCCATTTGTTATTTACTCATTTTTTTTAAAATAATTTGACTCTCAACGGCATTGATATATATAGGTGACTCCAGTCAAACGACCCAATGTAAAGGCCGAATTATAAAAATGAAAAGGGAGAGATTTCTCAGCGAACTGAGAATAAGTGTATAAAATACACTAACCAAAAGACAAAAATCCAGGGTTTGACTGGAGTCTTTTTTAATAAATAAAATTTTTTTTGAAATTTATCTTTTCGTAATATTAAAATATAGTATCAAATATTTAAATTGATAGGTTGAAAAATTTAGAAATCTAAACATATTTTTCAGATTTTGAGTAGTAATTCAGTCAAAAATCTTGATATTGATTATAATAATTATTTATCTTAGATCTAAATTGTTTTAACCAATCTCTTCTTGCTATTAGTTCATAATATGGTCTTTCAAATAATGCTATTACAAAGGGTAGGGTTTTAAGATTTGATTCCGTTATTGGAATATGTTTGATCTGCTCCCCAGATTTTGCTTTTTTAAGATCGTTAATAATTTCTTCATAATAAATAAAATCTTTTTCAAGATGGTTAATATAACTCTCAAGAGCTTGTATTACTTTTTCTCTAGGTAATAACGTTAAATATTTTATAGATAGATCTATTTCATTAATTGATTTTTTAGGTATTGATAATCTCCACTCTATTTCTTTCTCTAAAATAGCTTTTCCCTTTGTGGTAAGTTCAAATTCTTTATTTCTTCTTTGATTTCTTATAGTATATTTTCCTCTAATATAATCATATTCTTCAAGTCTTTTTAAGCAATTATATACTGTTGAGAATTCAATATTAACCCAATCACTATAATGAGCCATTGAAATAACCATATTAATTTCTTTTCCATTTAAAGGTCTTTCACTACCTGATAGAATACCAAGTATTGCAACATCGCTCGAAGGTAATTCCTCTGGTGGGGGTTTATTTTTCATAATTTTAAAAGAAAATATTTGATAAAAAAAAAATTATTTTAATTGACAATATATTTCAGTTTTCCAATCTTCTCTATTGGGTGTTTCTTCTGGATTTGAACAATAAATCTCCCACCAAATTTCTGTAGTTTCATAGCCTTTCTCTTTTACCCAATTCTTGATCGCTATATAAGCGGGTTCAATTTTTTCATAAAGTCCTTTATATAACGTAAAGGCAGTTTTACCACCAGGTGTTTTATTTATTTTAATTTTGCCCTTTTCTTTGATTTTTCCTTCTATAGGAACACCTAATTCAACATCTATGTTTTCTTTACTTACCTTATAAAAGATTGCTATTGGGGGGCCTCTTGGAGAAGATCCATTTTTAAAAATATATGAAAATAATAACTGTATATTATTACTCATAAATTGAGAAAGATCTTCTGATTTACAATGCTCCCGAACTGATAATATCTTCTGGGGTAATGTATTTAAATATTTTACTTCATAACTCATATTTTTCAACTCTACTTTTCTTGGATCTAATATTAGATCTACATTTAGATCAAGACTTGAATTTATTTAAATCTTTCTTTTTTCTTATTTAAAAATATTTTGATCTATAACGTTAAAAATGTGTGATATTTCTGAACTTTCTTTTATTTAATTAATCTTTTTAATTATTTTCTAAAATGAGATATTCTGAATTTGATTTTCAACAAATAAAATTGATCTTTTTTCTTTTCTTTTTTTTTTTTTTAAGTGACACAATTCGGTAATGTCACTATAATCCTCTTAATTTATTTAAAATACTGTTTGAAGTTATTATATAGCAGTTTTTTTTTCAATTTCTCTTAAATAATTATCTCTTTCTAATTCCTTTTTATAATATTCAATTGATTCTGTTAATTTATTAGCAGTATCGTTCCAACCATGATTTGTAAGTTTATTTATAGCTTCTTCATAAATTTTTATTACTCCCAAATAAGGTGACTCGATTTTAAGAATATTTTGATTTTTAATTTTTAATTTATATTCTTTTACATTTTTTTCAGCTTGATCTATTAATTCAAGAATATTATCAAATTCTTTAGATTTTTCTTTCCTTTGCTCTTCAAAATTTAATACTCTCATTTCGGTTTCTAATGATTGAAGAACTGCTTGAACGGAATCAACTTCTTCTATTTTTCGCATTTTCTCAAAATCTTGTTGTTTTGATGCTTTATCATACTCAATTTGCCTTAATTTTTTATCTTTTTCATACTTTTTTTTATAAATTTCTATTTCTTTAGAATATGTCTCAAGCTGACTTATCTGCCCTTTTTCAACTAATTTCTTAATAATCTCTCTGTATATATCAGCAATTTCTAAATAAGGACATTCTTGTTCAAAATTACCTTTTTTTAATAAAATTTCATAATCATAGGCAATCTTTTGTGCCTTATCTAACATAGTTGATATTTCTTTACCAACATCTAAATTACCTATTTTTTCTGAATTTTCATCATTTTCCATAAAATCACCTTATAATTTTGAGTAAATACAGATTTTCTACATTATAAATAATTATATTTGAAATTGAACAAATTTTTTTTTCCAATTCTAATAACTTCTTGTATTTTTCATAATAGAATCATTATTTAATATTTATGAAAAAATTAGATATAGATAATATAAATAATCTGATATTCTCAAAGGTGTGAGATATCTTAGAGATATTATCCTAGTTAATTTCAAGATTTTTCACTCCTTATTAGTTTTAATCTGAAAAATATCAAAATTGGACTCCAATTTATTCATATTACTATTCACATATTCAATAATTAAGAAAAAAAATATAAAACATAATAAAAACGGTGGAATTAAAAAATGATTAATCTGCATGGGGATGGATGGGAATGGTTTACATATTATTGGGATGAATTTATAACTTGGTTCTTGGCTGCTCCTTTAATAGCTCAAATATTAGTTATAATT
>CAZBEU010000632.1:0-2829 GCA_964491005.1 uncultured archaeon
ATGATTATAAGAATAAAAAAGAAAAAATTGAAAAATTTTATCTTAAAAAGGATGAAAAAGACATTGATCTATCAGAATATCGTATTGAAAAAATAAATTTAATTAAAGTAATGACAATAGATAACAATAATCCAAATCTGAAAAATGAGATAATTTTAGGAGAAAATAATTATAATTTGATCGATAGAATTGGAGATGGTTTTAAATCTACGGTAAGATTAAAAATATTTGAAAAATCTCAACTTAAAGAAGGTACAATGATAGAGATAAATTATGAATATATATATGATAACAAGAAAAGAAAAAAGTTAATGATACTAAATACGATACGGTTAATCACGCTAATACTTTTTGTTATAAATTTTGGATTTTTATTTGGACAATATGGATTTAAACTATTTGGAATTTCAATTTAATAGAAAATCGAGGAAATATAAATTTTATTATGGATCTGATAGAAAAAAAAAAATGTACTCAATGTGAAAATGAAATATCTATATATTTAAGAAGACATTCTGGTCATTTTTTATGTTATAATTGTTTGAAGAATAGCTTAGAGAAAATAATATATAATACCATATCTAAGTTTAATATGTTAAATCCAAAAGATAAAATAATTGTTGAATTTTCTGGAGATAAAAATTCAGTTGCATTGTTATACAATTTGGCAAAAATACAAAAACGAACTTATAACTCTAATCCAATAATAGCACTTTCAATAGAAGAAGGATTTAATGCTTATAATGATAAAAAGATTCAAGCGGCAGCAGAATTCTGTAGAAATTATAAAATTCAGCATGAAATTGTTAATTATAAAGAAGTATTAGGTAAAAATATGGAAAATATTGTAGATAAATTGAATTCAATAAAATCTAAAAATATAATTTTTGATTTTTATCCCATATTAAAAGAAAGAATGCTCATTTATGGAGCATTAAAATTGGAGGGAACTGTTTTAGCAATAAAACATAATTTAACTGATTTGGCTGCTAATTATTTAGCAGATTTTCTATATAATACTCCTAATTTAAATGAGAATTATTATCTTTATCAAAATGAAGAATTTAACGATAAATATATCAAAATAATATTACCTTTAATGAGAATACCTCATGAAGAAATTGGAATTTATCTAAAGTCATTAAATCTGGAATATTATGAACCAAAAAGTCCATTTCTAAATAATTCCTCTATACTAAAAGCAAAAGTATACGATTTTATAAATAATCTTAAAAAAAAAAGTCCAGAAATAGAATTCAATCTTCTTAATGGTTTTTTAGAATTATTAGAAATAATAGATAGAAAAAAAAAGACCAATGAATTAAAATGTAAAATTTGTGGATATCCAGCAAATAATAATCAAAAATGTAATTACTGCAAAATCATTGATATGATAAATTAATATCATTGAATCAAATAATCTGCTAATTCTTTTAATTTGTCATATTTTCTTACTTCATCATTAAATAAGGGGATTTGGATAATATTTTTATTCATTTTATCTTTAAATATCTCTATTATTCTTTTGATATGTTTTTCTTGCATATTTCTTCGATTCTTACAAAAATCACATAATTCTTCTTTTTTTGGAAAGATTTGATTAATAACCATATTTGAGACTGACATATTATATTTTATCAACTGATTTAGTAATCTTCCAGTTTCTGCTATTGCCATTTCTTCTGGAATCATAACAATAACAAAACTCGTGATTTCTGGATTAATAAGATCATCTCTTGCATTTAAGATAGAATTATTAAGACGCTCTAAGACCTCCATTGAGTTATCTTTTTCAGATTTTTCTTTCTTAAAAAGATTCTTAAAAACACCAAGAACGTTGCCCAATTTAACTCTTAGTTTTAGCATTTTTCCAATCCATCCTGATAATGTTTCTGGAAGAGATAAAAATCTTAATGTATGTCCCGTAGGGGCCGTATCAAAGACTATTAGATCAAAATTATGTTCTGTTTCTATAAATTCTAATATTTTTCCAAATGCTAGGGCTTCATCAATACCAGGAGGATTCATAGATGATAATTCTTGAATTTCTCCAAACATGCCCATTTCATCTAATCCCCCCATTCCCAGATCTTCCATTGGATTAATATTTGTCAATCCTTTAAAATCCGCCATATTCGCTTTAGGATTAATCTCTAAAGCAGTTAAATTTTTTATATTATCTATAGGAGTAGGAATGCCAGGAGGAAGCTCTAATCCTAAACTATCACCAAGAGAGTGTGCAGGGTCTGTACTTATTATTAAAGTGTTTCTACCGTTTTCTGCGGCCCAGATAGCAGCACTTGAAGCGCAGCTAGTTTTTCCAACACCTCCTTTTCCACCAAACATAATAAATTTAAGTTTCAATAATTCTTCTTTAAGTTTCATTTAAAAACCTACATATATTCTTTTATTTTTATATTCTAAAATAATATTTAAAAACTATTTTTTTTTTTTTTATTAGATGTTTCTAATAATTTGATTTATATCGTAAAATTGCCACAATACCTCCAAAAGTACTGAATAATGTTTCACCTTCTTCTGTTTCTGTTGATATAATCTCAAAATCAGCACCAGTTTTTTCAGCAATCTCTCCAAATTCCTCAATAAGAGATTTATTTGCCGTCATTCCAAATGTATTTGAAGTACATTTTGGACAATTTTGTTCTTCAATAATTTCCTCTGTTTTTGATATATCATTTTCTTTAACAATCTTGTATTCAGTATAACCACAATTAGAACATTCTGATTTTGTTCGATAAAGATCTATTTTTTCAGAAATAATTAAAGTGTCAACAGCACTATAATTTAAAGCTTTTTCCACTTCTTCAA
>CAZBEU010000633.1:0-5214 GCA_964491005.1 uncultured archaeon
AAAATAGATCTTACTTCTATTATCAAATTTAACAAACACAGATTATGATAGTGAGACTTAAATAATTGAAATACGATATTATTTTTGAAAAAATCTCTTTATTTAAATAATTCAAAAGGAATCAATATTAACAATGAGCTCAAATGATCTTTCATTAATTGAGAAATATGAAGAAGAAACAGGAAAAAAGGCTATTCTTAAAGGAAAAGAAACTAAAATTTATTTAAAATGGAAGAATGAGCAACAGAAAATAGAAAATAACATTAATAAGGATTCTTCATCTTCTCTTTCAAACTCTATGGATTCATCGTTATTTTTAAAAATTCAAAAAGAAATTAAACAATTATCTGAAAAGATCAATTCATTTGATTCAAGATTAAGTGTTATTGAAGAGAAACTTTCTAATAATAATGAGATGCACTTTATCAAAAACATATCAACAGATATATTACTTCAAACAATCAAAGATATCTATAATTCATCAGCAAAATTAATTGGAGATTTTGTACATCTATCAACTATAATCCAAAAATTAAAAAAAAACTTTTACTGGTCAAATGAAAAAATTCAAAAAGAAATTTTTCAACTTTTTGAAGATAATAAAATTCAATTATTTCCTGGAAAGACTCTTGATGATGTACCTTTTATTAAAAATGGTAAATCATACGCTTGGTTTAAAATAACCGATTAGAAATTTTATTATTTTTAAGATATATTTTTGAAAAAATCAATTTAATATTTTCATCTTAACCTATAAATAACAAAAAAGAATTAATATATTGTAAATTTATTAAAAAATACATTTTAATAATTATAGGTGAAAAAAATGAGTGTTGAAAAACTCGAAAAGCAAATCGATGATTTGATGGATAAAAGAGATAAACTTGAAGAAAAATGTGATACTCTTCCAGAATGTGAAAAAGACGATGGATGTGAAACTTGTAAAGTTTTTGCTGAGATCGAAAAACTTGATGAAGAGATTGAAAAGTTAGAAGAAAAGTTGGATGAATTAATTGGATCTGATGATGAAGATTAATTAATCGACTTTTATATATTAAAAAACTTAACAAGTATTTTCTTTTAATTTATTATTTTTTCTCGCTTTATTTTCTTATTCTTTACTGTATATTATACAAATATTTATTGAAAAATTAACTTAGACTAAAAGAAAAAGATATAATAAAAAAATTAATTGTTTAATAGTACTAAGTTTCATTTTACTGACATTTTATATAATGTTCTTAAAGCCATACTCATTATATATTGTTGGATTTGTCTGCTTCCTCCAACTATCTCTTGAATTCTGGAGATGCCAAGATAATCATGTATTAAGGTATTATCTGATAATCCCGCTCCTCCCATAAGATTTGCAGATTCATAACATACCCTTTTTGATAGATTGCATGCTTGGTATTTCAACTGACTTGCAGAAGCTACCATAGCTTGTTTGACTCCTTCTGGAATTTTATCTGCTCCTCCAAATTTCTCAACTTTTTCATCAAAGATTTCACAGAATTTTATTAAACCTAAAGTAAGATTGGTAGTTTGTGCCCAAAGATCAGTTAATACAAATCCCACTCCTTGGAATTTTAATATTTCTTGATTAAATTGTTTCCTTATATTAGAATAAATCATTGCATGAATTAAAGCACCCCAGCATTGGGACATAGCAATTTGAGCAATACCTATACGTTCATCAACTAATCCTTCAAATAAATGATCACGACCCGTTCCGGTAGGACCTAAAACATATTCTTTTGGTACTCTTAAATTCTCTAATTTTTCTTTTCCTAAATGTAATTTAGGTGCCCATGGAATATTGACTCGTTCACAATGCCAACCATCCCAGTTTGTATTTACTAAGAATTGTCCCATTTTATCTCCTTTATTTTTTTCAGCAGTTGCATATGTTATTGCCCATTTTGCTTTTGGGCCATTAGTTTGAAATACTTTATCACCATTTAAAATATAACTACCATCATCTTGCTCTTCACATATAGTTAATTGATGGACTGCGTCAGAACCTCTTTCGGGCTCAGTTATTGCAACACATCCAACAGCATCTCCAGTAACTACTTCCCTTAAAGCCTCCACGCGTACAGGAATATTTTCATGATGAAAATAAAGAGGATTAATGCATAATACATTAGCACCTGTAACAAATGCAAATTGTGTATCAAACATATCTATTGGTAAAAATCTTATAAAGTCAGCGACTAAACCATATTGTTCATAATTTTGATCTATAACTTCATATGCTCTTGATCGAGAAAGATAACCTTGCTTTCCAAATGGTCCCATCCATTCATAAATATCTTCATTAGGACCATGTGTAATATTATTTTTCTTTTCAAATCGCATACAAAATCTTTCAACTTCTTTAAGGAGATTAAATTTTTCTGGGGATAATATAGGCATTAAGATATTATTGAGCATACTATAACGATTTTTTAAACTCAATTTATCTAATATTTCATCACTTACTACTTGTGTCTTAAATTTCGTTTCCATTTTCTCACACTAGATAATTTCTTTTTTTTTTACTTATCATTTAAAACATTAGTAATCTTAAAAATTTTTTTTAATGTTTTTGCCAATAATTGAAAAACAGTAAATGGTTATGTGATTAAATCTTTTAATCTTTGTGAGAATTTTTTAGTGATTATTAAACTGGTCTCAAAAGGACAGTTTTCTTTAAAAAGAATAACAGAAATAAAATGATCGTCAATTCCTTTTAATGATAAAATACCAAAATCTTCTAATGAAATTAATTCTTTTACTTTATAATTACCAGATATAAATCTTCCTTCTAACAAACGGATAATTTCTGATAAAACATTAGGACCTAAATTGGATATTATCACTCTTCCTGTCTGTGTTAAAAGAGCTGATGAAACTACAAAAACAGAAAAAGTATGCAACTCATTGAATACTTTCATAATATCTTTTTTAACTTCATGAGATATTACTTCTTTACTGTTATCTAATATATTTTCAATATTTTTTTCGAAGTCATTAAATTTAGTAATTTCTCCAGTAAAATTGTGAGTTAGTGAATCCAAGTCAAATTTATCTAAAAATTGATTTTTTACTTCTCGTAATTGGTTTCGAAGTTCAACAAGATTATCTCCACGATCAGCAAAAATAGCAAACAACAATTCATCACTTCTAATTCGAGCAATTTCAAATATGAATTTAAATGGACCAACTTCAATTTCGGATAATTTTTCTGTTTTTAATGTTTGTTTTACAAAAGAGAAAATTGCTCCAAGAAAGCCGCTTGTCAATTTTATATTAAATAAATCTTCATATGCCTTATAAAAAATCAGCTCTCCTGTGTTACCTTTTTGTATAAATATATTTTTAATCATTACTTTTATTATCCTTTCAAATTTAAATCCAATTTCTTATTATTTAAATAATGTAAAAATAGACATTTAAAAATTTATAAAAAGAAAATAGAATAATTGATAGAAAAAGTATCATTAAAATCCATCAAATTTAGCCCATTCATCTTCTTCTTCTTCAAATTCTTCTTCCTCATCTTCTTCAGCAGGAATATTATCTTTATTTCCTTGATCAGATAATTCTTCATATTCTGAATCAAAATCATCTTCAAAAGTTAGAGCCTTTTCAAGATCTTGTGGTAATTCTTCAGAGACAGATGCCATAACTTTGGGAATAGGTCTCTCTTCTTCTTCTTTTTTCTTTTCAACTAATTTAAGATAATCTCCATGGATTTTAATTGTAATTGGTGTTTCTTCTTGTAGTAATCTTACAACAACTTCTTCACTACTTGATGTATCATGTGGCATTCTCATAACTTTAGCACGTTCTCCTTCAAAAACACCACTAATTATTTCTACTGTATCTCCTACTTCAAGATATTCTGTGACTGAACGTGGTAATAATACATGTTTTATTTCTCCTAAAGAAATATTCTGTACAATCCTACCTTTAATATGGGGTATTCCTTGTACTGCTATTTGAACATCATGTTTTTGAGGCGCTTCAAAGAAAATATAGCCGGGGAGTAAAGGAGAGATAAGAATTGCTTTAATATCTGGAATAATATCTAATATTCTAAATCTATAGAAGATTTGTCTTAATATATTGCTTTCTTGATTTATTGTTGTTCTAACAGCGAATAAAGTTATTGTATCATCTATTTCATCCTTTTTATTTATATTATTTAAATCTTTAAAATTTAAATTTTCTATATCCCCATTATTATAATTCTTTTCTTCATCCGACATTTTTTCTCTCATTTACCTTATTTGAATTCTTTATTTTTTAATAATATCAATTAAATAATTAAGAAAATAAGTATGTTATTATAAGGATTTTACTCAATTAATATTTTTCTTTTTTATTAAATTCTTCAATTTTGGTTAAATTGAAGTTTATTGGATGTCAGTAAAAAGATTAAAATCGATTTGAGGAGAAATAAATAAATAAATAAAATTAATTAAACTGGAAGGTTATTGATATCTAATATTTCAGGTATCTTATTATTTCTAGCTAACCATGAAATCTCACTTTTAGTATAACGCCAAGAGATTTCAGCTTTTCAAAGGTCTTCTTTTGCTTGAGTTTCCCAATCCCAAGGATTAACGATAACAAGATCACCTTTTCTTATCCAGACTCTCTTTTTGATTTTTCCACGAATACGTCCTATTCTTGCTGTACCATCTTCACAAAATACTCTCATTCTATCATTTCCAAAAATATCAACAACTCTAGCAAACATTTCTCCAGATTTTTTTCTGGGAAATTTAACTCTGCCAATATTTTCTATCTCTGTTTCATTCTTTTTTTTCAAATTTTACACCTTTTTAATCAAATTTGTTATTATAAATTCAAATCTTATCATCTGGTTTATAATCACCTTTAATAAAAATGATTTTAATTGGCTTTTCCGAATCGTTTCTAATATTGTGCATCTCTTTGGGTTCTATAAGGAATATTGAGCCTTCAGTTGCATTATATTCTTGATTATCCACGATCATTACCCCATTACCCTCTATAAAAAAAAAAGTTTCATCAACGATATTATGACCATGAGATTTTTCACCCATCATTTCTCCTGGTTTTAACAAAATTATTCCCCAGTCAATGCTAGGTCCTCGCATTAAATATTTAATACCAGAATCACCATTTCGATAATTAAAATCATCTTCATTAACTTTTAGAATAAAATAACACCAATTGTTA
>CAZBEU010000634.1:0-2340 GCA_964491005.1 uncultured archaeon
GTACCAATAAATTTTTTTATTGATAAAACTCATTTTAGTCAACAATTCATTTATATTAAAGATACTCAATTTCCTATTTATTATTATGATTATTATGATATTCAAAAAGAAAAATCTTATACTATTTGGGGAGCTACAGCTAAAATAATAATTAAATTTATTAATAGAATATATGAATATAACATATCAAAATATAATAATCAAGATTTGGATAGTAAAAAATTTCTTCTATTAAAAAATCTTAATATTAAAGAGAAAAAGGATTTTTAACTAAAAATTAAGAAAGATTTTATAAATTGCAGCTACTTAAAATTCTATTTGTCTCCTCTCTGATTGATTGGATTATTGTAAGTAATTGAGCATAATATAAATTATCTGATACTGCTTGCTGGGCATCTTTTATTGTTACAATTGCTTTCTTTTCATCATCTAAGATAACTTCTATCGATTTTTTATCCCATAGATCCTTTATTTTATCATTTATTTCATGAGACAATTCTTGTACACTTTTATTTGATTGAACTCTGAATTGTTTTAGCACTTCTACAATTAATCTGACGTTTTCCGTAAGACTTACAATTTCTTGAGAAAACCTATTACTCATTTTATCAATTAAATCATTCATTTTACCTATTTGAGCTATAGTTCCATCTAATGAACTCATTATTTGTTCAATTTTTGTAATCATATCATCTAATAATTTTTCCATACTGTCAGTCATTCTAATCACTTCTATACATAATTTTATTTATTGATTATTTTTCTTCTTCAATGATTTGTGGTTGATTTTGATTTTTCAAAGTTTTCACGCAAGATATTGCTTCAGATAATAATAAATTTACAGTATCCTGATTTAAAACTTCTTTTGCTAACTTTGAAAAATTATCCATATCAGAAATCATTTTCTTCAGAGCATTTAATCCTAAACCATTTTGAATATGTTTTATTTCTTCTGAAGTTCCATTCCCGATCTCTTTAAGAACATCTAAGTGTCTTGTTTGTGTATTGCTAATTTCTTGAGAAAAATTAGCCATTTTTTCGTTAAGATTTGTTATTTTTTCCTCTATATTTTGATTCAATCCGTCCATACTATTTTTTAAATCTTGTATTGCTTTACCTAATTGTGCAATTCTACCATAAATATTCTGTAAAAGATCAGTTAACATTTCTGCCATTTAAATTCACCAAAATAATCTTTAAAATCTCAATTTGAATATTAATATTTCATAAATAATTATTTCTTTTTGAATATTATATCAAAATAATGATTTTCTTTACATTAATCACCTTTTTTAATCTATTTAAATTTTATTAGTAGTGAATTTAGAAATATTTTTCTCTAAAATATTAACTATGTATTTTTATGTGAGTTACCATCTTTTAAAAGGATGAATTCAACCTTTTGATAGAAAATTTACGCGCTTGATATCCCTGATTGATTGAACATTCATAAGACCTTCAACTTACCAAAATCATCATCTAATGGAGCATATAAGTTTTTATTATTTAATTCTTTCTAAGAAAATAAATTTTAAGAATATCTAATAATTGTAATTGATATCAGATACAAAATTATGGTTAAAAATATCCAAAATAAAATTCTAAAACTGTTTTAATAAAATTTTTATAATTTCATGATTTTAAAACTATTAGACAGATTTGATTTTATTATAATTGGTTAATTTATTATATAAAATCGAGTTTCAAATGGTCCAGTGGCTTAGCTTGGTAAGCGAGTATAGGATTTCTCAGCTTGGTCACAAGCGCAGGTCTTATAAATGACCGTTGGACATACAGATTTTAATTATTGTCCATCTCAGTAAAAGCCTGATATCGTGGGTTCAAAATAAGTTTCTATTTAGGAAATAAATGGAAATCCCACCTGGACCATCTTATTTTCTATTGATCTTAGTTTAAATTATATAAATAATAAAGAATGTTTTTTTTCATTCTTTATCTAAATGAGTAGATACTAAATTTAACATCCATTTTTTGATTTGCATTAAGTTTTTAAGTAAACCAGGTACTTTATTTTCAGGAAAGGTTTCTTCTGGTGGTAAATTCTGAGCTGTAGCCATCCATTTATTAAGAGCTAATTGAACAAGATTAGATCCTTCTGCCTCCATAAAGATTGGTACTACAGCGGCAGACTCTCTAGCATCTCCAATCGCAAAATATATTTTTCTATTGATCTCCTTTAACATAACTAAATTAGCACATTCATCAACCTTTCTTTCAACTAAAATAATCTTTAAAAGTTGAGTTTTAATATCCTTATCTTTTGAATTGAATTTTTTTTTACGTGCTTGAATCAATGGTAAAAGAGAACTATTAAGTTTA
>CAZBEU010000635.1:0-7918 GCA_964491005.1 uncultured archaeon
TGATGTCCTAGCGTTCTAAAATCTGCATTCAGCATACCCTTTTTATCCCAGCGTCGTAAGGTTTTCGTGGACACACCCAATATGCGTGCCACTTGTCCAATTGATAAAAATAATGCATTCATGGGGATAATGTATAATTTACCATGAAAAACCACGAGATTTTTTTGTAATGTCCAAGTTTGGTTAAATATTTTTCAACTAGTGGTTACTGTTGCAATTAGATATATTTAAAATTTCTAATTTTATTAGTATTTTAGTTTCAATTTTATTCTTTTTAGCAGGGTAATTGGATAAAAAAAATCAATATAAGTTGGGAGTGAATATATACTGCCTGTAAATAAAGATGATACATTTCAGATTGATGAAAAAAAAGTATGGTTCCAAAAATGGTGGCCTGAAAATGTCCCAAAAACAGTTCAATTTGAAGAAAAGTCATTAAATGATATACTTGATGAAAAAGTAAAAATATATCAAGATAAAAATTTAATGTGGTTTTTGGATACATGGGTTTCCTATTCAGAATTTCATGAATATGTACTGAAATTTGCTACAGCTCTATATAAATTGGGTGTTCGAAAAGGAGATGTTGTAGCATTACATTTACCTAATAGTATACAATATGTTGTTTCATATTATGCTGTAATTAGAATTGGTGCAATAGTTTCAGGAGTTAATCCTACTTATAAACCAATAGAAATATTACATCAATTACAAGTGATTAAACCTAAAGTACTAATTGCTTTGGATTATTTATATAAAGATAATATAAAACCTATTATCAATAAATCCAGTGTAGAAAAAGTTATTTATACTAATATAGCGGACTTAGCACACGGTTTAGGTATTAAAAGAATTTTAGGAAAAATAATTAAGAAAATTCCAACTGGAAAAGTTGATTTTCCTGGTGCTCTTAAATTTATCGACCTTTTACAAATAGAATCAAATCTACCAAAAGTAGATTTGGATGTAAAAGTAGATCCTGCAACATATATTATGACAGGAGGTACAACAGGCTTACCTAAAGCTGCAATTTTAACACACTTTAATATATATGCGAATGCCTATCAAAGTAAACTTTGGTTAGGAGGAGAGGAACCCGAATTAGGAAATATTGGAGTAATGCCCTTTTTTCACAGTTTTGCTCATACTGTAGTAATGAATGCAACTATTGTGTTTGGCGGATGGATGTTAATCTTCCCAAAACCACCTTCAACTGAGGAGATTGTAGAACATATTGAAAAATTAGCAACAAAAAGGGGATTTGTTTATGTAGGAGCAGAAGTGTTATTTAAGAGATTGGCAGAATTTAAGGAAATGCACAAGTATCCCGGTGTAATGGGAAAGTTGATTCTATGTATTTCTGGAGCAGGAACATTACATAAAAGCGTCCGGGATGCATTTGTAAAAAATACAAATGGAAATCTCGTCGAAGGATATGGATTAACAGAAGCGAGTCCTGTGGTTTGTGCGGGAAATTTATTTGGAGAAAGTCCAGTTGGAGTAATTGGATTACCTTATCCGGGTATGGAATGGGGGATTTGGCCAATAGATGACTTTAGCAAAGGACCAATTTGTTTAGGAAATCCAGAAGATGTAAATTATGGAGAAGAACATATTGGTGAATTATGTATCCATGGACCACAGATGATGTTAGAATATTTAAATCAACCAGAAGAGACAAGATCAGTTTTTCGAGAATTTAAGGGAAAATTATGGTTGTTAACAGGAGATATTGGGTTTATGAATAAAGATGGAACCGTTGTTTTAAAAGATAGAAAAAAGGAACTCATAAAAGTAAAAGGATATTCTGTATTTCCAAAAGAAGTAGAAGAATTGATAATGACACACCCAGAGATTTCAGAAGTGGCAATAGCAGGGATACCGCATGAAAGTTTTGGCGAAGTAATTAAAGCATGGATTAAATTAATTCCAGAATCCAAAATCACATTAGATGAGATTAAAGATTGGATTAATAAAAATATAACTCATTTCAAAAGACCTTACTATATTGATATTATTAATGATATTCCAAAAAATTTAATTGGAAAAGTACAACGTAGAATTCTTCAAATTAATGATCCTATATATCGTGAAAAATATGGAGAACCACAAGAACAAGATAAAATATAATTTATATTTTTTTAATAACTGATTTTTTTTGTAGATTTTCTATTTTTCATTCTATATGAGAATTTTTTATCATTAGTTGGGTGATACCTTCAAATGTTTTTTCTACGTTTTTTCCTGTCTTTGAACTGCATTCAATATATCCACTTAACCCTCTAGATTTTGCAATATTTATTCCCTCATCAGAAGGGACTTCTCTTTGATCAACCAAATCAGCTTTTCCCCCAACCATTAAGATAGGAAATACATGATCCGGTTTAAGTTCTTTTTTTACAACCATCAACCAATCATCAATATGTGCTAAAGAAGAAAAGTTTGTTATATCATACATAAATAAAGCTCCAGCAGCACCCCTAACATAAGTAGGTAATAAAAACCTGAATCTCTCTTCTCCACCAAAATCCCAAATTTGTAATTTTACTTTTTTTCCACTTACTTCAAGACTTTTTACATTAAAATCTACACCAATAGTCATAGTACTATCTGATTTGAATAAATTTGTTAAAAATCTATGAGTAAGAGTAGTTTTTCCAGTACCTGCATCCCCAAAGACTACCAGCTTAAAAGTTGCGTCATAAATTGAAATAGAAATTCACCTTATCGGAAGTTTACTAACTTTTGATTTCTAATTGTTTTATAATTTTAAAAATAAAAAATTTTTTAATGTAACTAATAACCTTCTAAATTATAAAAAAATTTGTTTTACAAAAACATAGTTAAAGAATTTTTAAACCTTGGTATTTTTTATTTTTTCCAAGGAAATATCTGAAATTAGATTTTTATAATAACTTTATAATAATAATTTATAGCTAAACATATAATATTGTGAAAATAAAACAGATTTCTATTACAGAAAGGAAAAACTAAAAGTAAAATTATCTAAAATTCATAAAAAGATTTTTAATTTTTATTATCTTTCAATTTTTGAACTATGATTAAGTTTAAAGAAGAGATCATAAACCTATTAAAACCATTTGTTAATATAGATGAGTCTTTGATTGAAAACCCGCCTAATGCCGAGTTTGGAGATTATTCTATTCCGTGTTTTCGCTTTTCTAAGGAATTTAAAGAAGATCCTAAAAAAATTGCCTCAGATCTTGCAGAAAAATTAGTATTAAATAAATTTTTTATAAATGTAAAGAATAGTGGAGCTTATCTTAATTTTTTTGTCAACAGAGAAGAACTAATAAAAAATAATTTAGGTGAAATTTTTAAAAGAAAAGAGGATTATGGTTCACAAACAATAGGGAAAGGAAAGACAATTGTTATAGATTTTTCATCACCAAATATTGCAAAACCATTTGGTATTGCTCATTTACGATCAACTGTAATTGGAAATGCATTATATCATATTCTTTCAAAATTAGGATATAAAATAATAAAAATAAATCATTTAGGTGATTGGGGTACTCAATTTGGAAAATTAATGGTTGCGTTTGATGAATGGGGAGATGATGAAAAATTAAAAGATAATGCTATAGATTATTTGGTGAAAATATATATTGAATTCGGAAAAAAAGCAAAAGAAAATCCTGATTTGGATGAAAAAGCAAGAGAATCATTCAAAAATTTAGAAAAAGGATCTTCCAAGGAAATTAAATATTGGAAACATTTTAGAGATTTAAGTTTAAATGAATTTTGCAAATATTATGACAGATTGAATATTTCATTTGATTATTTTCAAGGAGAATCCTTTTATAATGATAAATTGACAGATACTATTGATTTCTTAAAAGATAATGTTCAAACCGAAATATCTGAGAATGCATTAATTATTAAATTAGAAGATAAAAAAATAAAAACCCCAATGATTATTCAAAAATCTGATGGTGCTTCCACATATCATACGAGAGATATTGCGGCTGCATTATATCGTATCAAAGAATATAATCCAGATAAAATTCTATATGTAGTAGGTGCCCCACAAAAATTACATTTCAAACAATTATTTACTCTCTTAGGAATGTTAGGTTATGATGAAAATAAATTTATACATATAGAATTTGGCACAATGACTTATGAAGGTGTTATGATGTCAACTAGGGAAGGAAATTTTATCCATCTTAGTGATGTTATAGATAAAGCAATTAAAACCGTCAGAGAGATTATTGAAGAAAAAAATCCGAATCTACCTGAAAAAGAAAAAATAGCTGAACAAGTTGGTATAGGTGCAATAATATTTGGAGATCTATCAAATGATCGAACAAATGATATTGAGTTCTCATGGGATAAAGCATTGGATTTTAAAGGAGAAACTGCACCTTATATTCAATATACACATGCTAGAATTTGTAGTGTTTTAAGAAAATCAGAAGATATAATCTCTAATGAGATAGATTTTAGTCTGCTTAAAGAAGATATAGAGTTTGAATTATCTAAAATTTTAGGAGAGTTTGGCACGATTGTAGAAAAAGCAGCTTTAGAGTATAAACCACATATAATCGCTACTTTTCTTATTGAACTCTCCCAAACATTTAATAAATTTTATAATAACTGCAATATATTGAAAGAGTATAAGGATTTAAGAAAAGGACGATTATTATTAGCTGAGTGCACTCGCATTATATTAAAAAATGGATTAAGTCTTTTAGGAATTAAAGCTCCTGAAAATATGTGAATAAAAGAAAAAAGAGATATATTATGACTTTTTATGATTATGGGATTATTATTGATGAAAATACTGAATTTGTAATATTTGGAATTCCATGGGACTATTTAACATCTATTAAAGCGCCAAATTCTTCAATTGCACCTCAAAAAATACGAGATGTAACGAATAATTTAGCTTTAACTACAGAATTAGGTATGTCAATTCCCGAACTTAAAGTTGTAGATATTGGGGATGTGAATATAATTCCAAATGAAGTTGATACTAATATCAATGAAATTAAAAATTATGTTAATAAAATTTATGATGAAAAGAAAGATATAGTTCCAATAATGATTGGAGGGGATCATTTTTGTACATTTCCTGTATTTAAAGCAATTGGAAAAAATTTAGAAAATAAAGAAAATTTGGGAGTTTTAATCTTTGATTCACATTTGGATCTATATGAAGAATGGGATAAAGGAGTTTATTCACATGCGACTGTTACCCATAGAATCTTTGATTTAGAGTATATGCATAATAAAAACCTTTTAATAGTTGGAACAAGGGATATCGATATACCTGAAATTGAAATTGCTCGGAATGAGAATATTACTTATTTAAATTCATATTTCATCTCAGAATTAGGTTTAGATGAATATACCAATAAGATCATTAACTTCTTTCAATCTTCTGGTATTAAAACTCTTTATATTTCAATAGATATTGATGCATTAGATCCCTCAATTGCTCCTGCTACTGGATTTGCAATTCCTGGAGGATTCTCCTATAGGGACTTTTGGATAATGTTAAAAAAAATAACAAATGAATTTGAAATTATTGGATTTGATTTAGTTGAAGTTGCTCCTAATTTAGATTTATCAAATCAGATTACTTCAAATTTGGCAGCTAAAATTATAATTGAATTAATATCATTTATAACATTAAATAAGAACAAATTATGAATGAAAAAGATTTTAAAAACCATCTTAAGAAAGTTAATCAGTTTAGAATAAAAAAGGACAGTACAATAAAAGAAATAATTAATCAATTTATAAATACAGGTTTTAATGCTAAAAGACTTGCTAAAGCATGTAATATTTATGAAACGATGGTAAAAGATATAAATTGTGTAAAATTTTTTGGTTTAGCTGGTGCTATGGTTCCTGTAGGAATGCAAGGGGTAATTTATGATTTTATGAAAGATGGATTTATTGATATCTTAGTCACTACTGGTGCTAACCTAACTCATGATATTGCTGAAAGTTTAGGGTATCAACATCTTCAAGGAGATATTGATATTAATAAAATAGATGATAGTTTTTTACATGAAGAAGAGATTAATCGTATTTATGATGTATTTTTACCGAATTCGGTCTACGAAGGATTAGAAGATTTTATATCTGAATTAAAAATTCCTGATAATTCTATGTCAGTCAGTAAATTCTTAAATTTCTTAGGCAAACAATTACCAGAGAATTCAAGATCAATTTTAAAAATTGCTTCAGAAAAAAATATACCGATTTTCTGTCCTGCTTTTACCGATTCAGGATTAGCATTACAATTAGGATTTCATAATCGGGGATTAAATCTTAATCATTTTAAAGATATGTTAGAATTAGTAGATATTTCATGGGAAGCAAAATCATCTGGCGTATGTATTATAGGAGGAGGAACTCCTAAGAATTTTATCTTTCAATCTCAACAATTTTGTCCAAACTCAGCTAAATATGCAATTCAAATCACAATGGATCGCCCAGAACCAGGAGGGCTTAGTGGAGCATCTTTAAGAGAAGCAATGTCTTGGGGTAAAATACATGAAAAAGCAGAATATTCTACAATAATCTCAGATGCAACAATAGTTCTCCCATTAATTTACTGGTATTTAAAGACAGTTATTACTGATTAAAAAGTGTTTTTTAATTTTTGATCCATATTATGAGTCATAGAACCAAAAATCTCATCTAAATTTTTCTTAAATTCAGTAAATTGACTGGTTTTAGAGAGATATTTACCATTATACATATTCTTAAATTTTTTGATAACTTTAAATAAAAGAGGGCTAATTACTTTATTGAAATATTTTTCCATTTTCTTTTCTTTATCGAGTATTATATATGCATAAAAAGATTCTTCAACGGGTAAATCAATAGAAGCAATCTTATCTTCTAAGAAAGCAATAACATATTTTTCTCCCCCCAAATATTTCATTTTAATAGAATTAAAAGTGGTTTCTACAAAATCAATTATGGCAGTGAAAAAAGCACTCCTAATATCATGATCTATCTTTCCACTTGTTACATGATATTGAACATTAATTAAATCATTACCTCTAAAGAGGATACCTACTTCCCTTATTACCATAATTTAACCCTAAACATATAAATATCTATTAGATAATCATATCTTATGAAACCATAATTTTAATAAACACTCAACAATATAAAAGTATTGAATTTTTATCTATTCCCGTGAAATAAAATAATTTGAAATAAGAATTATTTAATCTTTTTATTATATAAAAAACAATACATTACGATATTTTCCTCTGTATTTTTATCTATATGAAAATATATTTTCAAAACTTAAATTTTCCATTATGATCAAAAATCGACAAATATTTATATATTTCATTAATTTTTAAGCTCTAATATAGTATAATTTAAAAAAAAAAAGACAAAAATTTCGAGTTTAAGTATTTATTTAAGTGGTTTTAATGCATAATATCAGTTTTCATTCAATTCTTCTTGATAAAAATGAAAAAAATTCACCAAATTCTATTATAAGTTCTATTAAAATTACACCTTCTAACTTAAAAAGAAAAAAAAGAAAGATAATTAAAATTTGGAAGAAATTAATAATTTCTAGAAGAGACATCTTTAAAAATTTATTAAAGGATATAGGTATTAATTACAATGATTTGGAAAAAAAATATTGCTTAGATTGTGGTAATGAACTTGAATTTATTGATTTTTTCTATTTGAATTCTTCGTTAGGTTTAGGTAAAATTATTGAACTATGGGAAAATAATATCTTTCAATTCATATGTATAAAATGCTCAAAACCGAAAAAATCTAAATAAATTCTTTTGAATTAAGGTTATTTCACTTATACTCATGATATTTTATCAATTACAGCAAAAAAAAACACCCTCCTTTACAGTACCGAGTATTTTTTTTAAATTCAAATTTATGAAATCTTTAA
>CAZBEU010000636.1:0-3934 GCA_964491005.1 uncultured archaeon
TTTAAGATTTAGATTTATTCCATTTACCGCATGAATAATAGATTTTCCCAATTGATATGTTTTGTGAACATTATCTAGTTGTAAAACAAAATCATCTTTAATATCATTAGATTTAATTTTCATTATATACTTCTCCTTTGAATATTTTCAATAACATTTATTTTAACTGCCTTAATAGCAGGAATTAATGATCCTATCAGATTTAACCCTAACATAAACATGGAGATGTAGAAGATCTCATTCCAATTAATAGTAAATATAAATAATACATAAGCCATAAAAGGGATATTTGTTAAAAGGATTCCTGTTAAAATTCCAGAGATAATACCTACTAAAATTGCCGATAGACTAATTATTAGAATTTCTCCAGCAATTAATTGCATAATTTGTATTTTAGAAGTTCCAATTGCTCTAAATATTCCTAATTCATTATTACGTTGATGTACGCCCATGATCATAGATGTAACTAATCCAAACATAGAAATTATTAAAGCCATATATAAAATACTTATTATTACAATTTGAATTAAATTAATTACTTCCTTTACCTGAATTGTATCCATTATAATAGAACGATATGTCCAAGTGGAATTAAAATTAATAGAATTCCATGGTGTCCCTAAAGATTGATAGAGCACACTAATATCAGAAAGAACTAAATTAGCATTATCAATGTTATTGCAATTAATCCAAAAATTACATGTTGTTTCATTATATTGTTGTCCTGTTATGTTAAAATAATTATCCCAAGAAATAATAGCAGCATATCTATTAATTCCTTCATATTCCTCGAATGTGGGTGCAATTCCGGGTAAGATATTACATATTCCCGCAATTGTAAAATTCTCCTTTAAAGCAGGAAAGAAAGAATTACTTTTTGTTTCAATAGTAACATTATCACCTGTAGTCTTATTGACTAATTTTGACAGTTTATCTTGTAGTATTATTGTTTTCTCAAGATCTAATTGATGAATAAATTCAAAAAAAGAAAGATCTCCATAAAATTTCTTATAAGAAATTTTTGAATGCATTTTTGCATATGCAGTAGTGTTTATTACAAAAATTTGCACATTTTCATATTCTCCTTTTCCATAATCATCACAATAAGTCTCATTTCCATCTAGAGAATTTTTTACCTCACATACATAAGAAACATCATTAGTTTTTATCAAATTTTGAGATGTATTAATAGGGATATATGTTTGGGAACCACTCCACGGAGTTCCCAATCTTATATCTCCTCCAATACGCATTCTTGCTCCGGGATAAATACCCGCATTTATTGATGATAAAACAATAGTTATGCAAATTAAAAATGATAACCCAAGAGAAATCATAAGGAATGCATTTCTTGATCTTCTCATGTTCTTAATTATATTTCTATATGAGATTTTTTTAATTTTTAATAGTATAGGTTTGAGAATTGATGATGCAACCCATGAAATAGCAGAGAAAAAAATTGAACCTAAAAGAATACATCCTGAAATAAAAATTAACCCTGCAAGAAAAAGTAATATTATAGAAAGATTAGATTCCATTGTAGGATTATTAGAGAAATTAAGAAGTCCTGAATACCCCATTTGGTTTAATAATATTCCAAAAATAATTAAGATCAGAGAGAAAATTGATTTTAAAATAGAAATATGATTTTTAGTCAGCTTAGTATTTTTTTTATTTCTAATATGTGGATATAATGCATATAGAATATTAATCCTTGTAGCTGATAAAGTGGGTATAATACTAAACAATAATGGTACGATTAATCCCATTAAAATAGATATTGTAAAGGTGAATGGAGATACATATAATTGAACATTAAAATTAGTTTCTAAAGAAGCTATATTACTTAGAACAGATTTTAAAGGACCAAAAAAAAGATATGATAAAAAATATCCTAAAATTAAACCGCATAATACTCCTACAAGTGTGATTATTACAATTTGTATAAAAAATATTGAAAAAATACTTCCTTTAGATGTTCCTATAGCACGGAATAACCCTAATTCATATATTTGAGCTTCTTTTGACATTTCTAAAAGATTTTTTATGATAATAACGCAAACTATTAAAGAAATTCCCGAAAGGATCATAAGAATCCCTCTAAAAAGCATTATCCAATGATCTACATTCCCAAATTCGATGGGATCCAAATTATTTCGTAAAGACTCTGCTAAAGAGTCCGATGCAACATTAACAGAAAAGAAAATCCCTACGCCTAAAATTATAGCAAATAAAGCGAAAAGGGTTCGAATAGGATGTTTGATCAGGTTTAAATATGCTAATTTTATTTCTATTTTAGTTATTATAGGCATCTTCAAACCTTAAAATTCTATTATAAAGATTAATAATTAGGAATTTTATTTATATTTAATATTTTTATTAATATATACAATTAAAATTATTTAAATCACATTTTTACTATATAAATGCAAAAATATAACTTCCTTTTGGTAGGGAGGGGCACTTCAATTTTGTATAATAGGAAATAGAATAATAAAAGAAGATCCTTCTTTATAATCACCTTCTATTCTATCTTCAATCCAAATTTTACCTTTAAATCTATTAACTATTTTTTTAACAATAGAAAGACCTATCCCTATCCTTCTTGTTCTAATGACGACATCTTTATTTTTTGCAAAAATTTTTTTTTTCTCTACATCAGGAATTCCCTTAGCATTATCTATAAATTCTAATCTTACAAATTCATCATCTTTTGTCGTTATTTTAAATATTTTTACCTTAATTCTAATTGGTTCATTCTCATTATGTTTGATTGAATTAAAAAGCAGATTTTCATAAATATCCATTATAAAATCATTTCCATAGATATAAATCTCTTCAGAGGGTATTTCTGTCTCTATAACCATGTTCTTAAGTTTATAAAGTTCTTTTATTCGATCAATCATTTTCTTCAGAGGATTTATTAATTCAATTGGAGCAATAGTCATTTCTTTTTCATCCAATAATGATAATTTATTGATATTTTTCACCAGGATCTTTCCTCTTTCGATTTGCTCAGTCATGATCCTAAAGAATTGATGATATTCCTTTAGATTATTCTTATTAATAATTTTTTTTCTTGTGATCTCGGTTGCTAATAAAAGGCTATGTAAAATATTGTTTATATCATGTGTAAAAAGATCTCTATAAAACTCTGCTCTATTGTATGCGTTTTTATATTTTTTCATTGAATTTTTTATTTTTCTTTCTGCTTTAATTGTATCTGTAATATCCATAAATAAAGAAACCATTTGGTTTGGTGAAGTTTGAAAAATTAAAGTATCAAGTACACCATTAAAAAAACCATTCTCATAATATAATTTTTCTCTATGAAAAAACCCCCCACTTTTAGCTACGTCTTTAAATTTTTGAGATAATTGTAAAAATAAAGACTCAAATAGTAGGTCCTCGATATTATTTCCAATATATTTATCAAAATTATATCCAAGTATTTTGTTTGCGGCAGAATTTGAGCCTGAAAAAATTAAATTTCCTTCTTTATCACGTGAATAGATATGCACCCCAATTGGCATATTTTCTATGATTTTTCTGAATTTTTTTTCGCTTTCTTCTAATTTTTGCTCTGTTAATTTTTTTAGTGTTATATCTTCTCCTGAACTGATAGTACCTATAATTTCTTTATTTTTTCCATATAATATTTGATTATTCCAAGCAATTATTTTTTCTTTGCCACTTTTCATAATAATAAGATTTTCATAATATTCAACTGGTTTAATATCCCCTGATATAATTTTTTTAAAAACTTTAAAAATTTCTTCTCTATCAGATTTAGGTATAAAACATTCAAACCAATTCTTTCCAATTAACTCATGTTCTTGATATCCCAAGACTTCATACCCTTTTTTATTTAATAAAATAATATTCCCTTCTATATCCAATGCTAATATTATTATCGCTGCGGTATTTAAATACA
>CAZBEU010000637.1:0-5261 GCA_964491005.1 uncultured archaeon
TCTGTTATTAATATTTATTATTTGTTGTATAATTCATAATAGATTAATGAAAAAATAATTTTAATAGTAAAATAGACGAGTATTACCACTTAAGGTTTTAAAAGTTAATAAAAAAAATTAAAGGTCTTTTTCATACCAAACATATTTTGATTTTTCTATCCCTAGTTTAAGAAAAACACTCTGTAGATTATTATCTGGTTCTACACCAATATAATAGGCTTTATCAATTTCAAGAGTGTTTTTTATATATTTCTCAATCTCTCTAATTATTTGCTCTTCTATACCTTTTTTATAAGCGTCTATTTTTTTTGTCATTATTTGATGTATTAATACTCTTTCTATTCCTAAATAATCCTTAAATTGTGAATATGTACCCCAACCTACAAGGTTTCCATCTTCTTTTGCAACAATCATTCCATTTCTAAGAGTAAGATCAAGAACTCTCTCATTTAATACTTTTTCAAAATCTTGCCAACTTGTTTTAAAATATAATTTATTTTCAGCAAAATCTTCAAATAATTCTTTTAATTCTTCCTTATCATCCCTAGGATTATATCTATCAATAACTATCATTATAATTTCTTCTAGAAAAAATATTTCTATCTTAAATTAATTAATTATTGTTTAATAAAAATCTTTTTTTTTCTTTTTAATTAAATATCAATAAACAATACAAAACATATAGTATATAATAATTAAACTTATCATGATTATCATGGAAAAGAAGATCAAGACCTCAGAAAATAAAATCAAAGTATATTTTAAAAAAATTAGAGAAGAAGTTATAATTCCAGAACCATCTAAACCAGGAGATGCTGGTTCAGATGCTAGAATTATGGGTTTTAAGAAAATAATTAATGAAAAAGGAGAAAAAAAATTAAGTGATATCGATTCTGAAACTTATACTCTCAAACCTTTAGAAAGAATTGGGTGTTCTTTAGGATTCGCTACTGCTATTCCTGAAGGATATTATTTTAAGGTTGTTCCTCGCAGTGGTTTAGCCTTATGGGAGGGGCTTTCAATATTAAATACCCCCGGTACGATAGATTCTGGTTATAGAAATGAATGGATGGCAATCGTGGTTAATCTATCCAATGAAGAAAGAACTCTTAAAAAAGGAGAAAGAATCTGTCAAATTATTTTAGGTAAGTTATTTCCTTATGAAGAAATAATAACAGAACAGTTACCAGATTCTGACCGCGGTTTAGGCGGATTTGGATCTACAGGTAAAAATTAAAGATTTACTTATAATTAACCTTTTATTATTCATCATAAAAGGATTTTATAATATTAGTTATAATTGATAAAGAAAGGAGAATTTTAACGGGTTTCAAAAAATTTATTTGTTAAACGTACCATTAATTCTTTTAATTGAATAATATTTTCTGAATTTTTAGCAGAAACTTTAACATAAGGAATTTTATTCTTTTCAGCAAATCTTTGAATTTCCTTATCATCGATTGTTTGCCCTAGATCTGTTTTATTACCTACTAAAATAAGAATAGATGATTGTTCTAATTTATTTTTCTTTATTAATTCTAACCATTGTTGACCTATATTCAGAAATGACGTATAACGATTAAGATCAAAGACTAATAAAATAATGTTTGCACTATCAAAAAACTCGCCTTGGAAATATCTGAATTGAGCTTGTCCACCAAGATCCCAAAAAACAATCTCTATTGTTATGTTTTCATCTAATTTTACAGAAAGTTCTTCAAAATCTATTCCTTTTGTGAATTCAACATCATCTTTTTTACCTATTAAATTGTAAATTAGAGATGTTTTACCAACTCCTCCATCACCGGCAACTATTGCTTTACAAATCCTTTCTCGACTAGTCATAATATAAATCTAAATTTAATACTTTATACTATATTTTAATGATCTAACTCTAAATAAGTTTTTTTTCAAAATTTTTTTTTAGATTTACCTATGAAATCGAATAATTTCTGATTATCCGAACGAACATATAAAATTTACCTAAAGTTAAAAAATATAAAATTAGTCTATATATTAAAAATTAATGATGAAATTTATTTTCTCAAAATAATAATGATATATTCCAATGAAGAATCTGAACATACTAATATGGAATACAAGAAAAGATTTGATAGCCTTTCGTTTGCTATAATCTTATTAGATTTAGATGGGAAAATAAAATTATCAAATATACATTTCAATAAATTATTCGATATTGATTTTAATGATTATTATATGGAAAGTTTGATATCGATCTTGAATCTTTCCAGAATTGCTAATATAAAAATAGAAGATATAATCAACGAAATTAAAAATACTTCAATATTTGGACCGAAAAATATAGAAATTAATATTAATAATATTCCTAAACTCTTCACTATTTTTGCATCACAAATTAAAATCAATAAAGAATTAATCATTCAATTAATTTTTGAAGAAAATCAAAGAAAAGATTCCTTTAATTTTACACAACAATCGGTATTGGGAATCCTCATCCTGCAAGAGAATAAAATAAAATATGTGAATAATCGATTCTGTGATCTAATTAAATATAATATGGAAGAAATAAAATCTTGGAATATAGAAGAATTAAAAAGAATTTTCTTTAAAGGTCATTTAATGTTTATTTTGGAGCAAATTAAAAAAAAGCAAAATGGAATTAAAGACAATATCAACTGTTTTCAAGTAAAATATGTTAAAAAAACAAAAGAATCGTTTTGGGTTGAAAATATAATAGAAACAATAAATTATGAAAAAAATCCTGCAGTTTTAATTAGTGTTTTAGATATAACAAAAGAAAAAGAAGCTGAAAATTTAATAGTTGAAGAAAATAAACGCCTTAAAGATTTAGATATTATCAGAAAAAATTTCCTTGATAGGGCATCTCATGAATTAAAAACCCCATTAACATCAGTATATGGTGCCTCACAGCTTCTAAGGCAGATAATAAATAATAATTATAAAGACCAAAAGAAATATTTCAAAGAATTAGTTGAAATTATTAATGAAGGAAGTGAAAAATTAACAAAACTTATTTCAAACTTACTTGATATCTCCAGATTAGAATCTACAAAGCTTAAACTAGAGAAGACTAATACAGATATTATTAGTTTGATAGAAAATTGTATATCCGAAGTAAAATATCTAAAAAAGAGGAGAAATCATACCATAATAAAGGAATTACCAGAGAAATTCAATATATCAATTGATAAATCTAGAATAGAAAGAGTAATAACAAACTTACTTATAAACGCTATAAATTATACTCCTTCTGGAGGAATAATCAAAGTAAAGTTTAGAAAATTTGAAAAAAAGATAGAAATATCAGTTATAGACTCTGGAATTGGAATATCTGAAGACGATTTGAAAAAAATGTTTAAAAAATTTGTCCATATTGAAAAACCAAATGATGAATATGATATAAAATTGGACGGTACAGGTTTGGGATTATATATTTCAAAAGAAATAATTGAATTACATAAAGGAAAAATCTATGCAGAATCTAAAGGTCTCAAAAAAGGATCTAGCTTTAAATTCGAACTTCCTATTAACTAATTTTTTAAAATCCAATATCATCCTTTAACATAATAAAATTATTCAAAAACATATCATATTTTGAATAAAAATTGTATTTTATTCAATCATTCGTTTTTAATAAATCAAACCTCTCTTATTATTAATAAACCATTTTTTTTGCAATAATTATAATCGTTAAATACAATTAGAATTTAGGAGCAGAAAATAAATAACAAATGAAGTAAATTTCGTAGATGAAAAATAATGTAGAGGGTTTCCCTCATTTGGAGAAAAAATATCTCACTTCAAGAAGAATTATTATGAGCCCTCCTCTTTCTTAGAGAGGATGATAATACCTCATAACAAGAAAAGTAGTTGGGAATGGTTCAAATACCTACTCAATAGAGGTGGCTGGTTTCCACTTGTGCGAATAAGGGACATATTCCAAACTTCGCAAAAACAATTTATATCAAAAATCTTTAGTAGTATTTAGCATTTTTAATAATTTTGATAACCTATATATAAAAACATAAATAATCGAATAATTATTCTCTAATAAATCTAAAATTTTTAGATTTAAATTTATCTTTAAGGGTATGTATTAGAAATGTTATTAGATTTTTATAATCCTCCACCAACCTTATTAGTATCGGGATCTAAAGAAGGGGTAGATTTAGGAGGTTCTAAACTTATTTTAAGTATTGATGATAGTCGAAGTCTGTTTTCAGAAGGAAGTATTTTTACAGAAATGTCATGGGCAGAATTTTATCAAGAAAAAGGACTTGAGGATCAGATTCATACTTTTACAACTAAAAAATATGAATCTGTTAGAGAGAATCCAGAAGCACTGACAGATACAATTAATAATAGTATCAAAAACATAATCAAAAAGAAACAATTATTCTATGGAATAATTGATTTAGAGGTAGATGCTTTTTTAAATGAAAACACAGTGATACCTGGGTTAAAAGTAGATCATAAAGTTATAAATAATTTAATGGAGGCTCATACACAGACCAGAAATAAAGAAATGTTTCCAGAGATAATAAGAGATGTTAAAAAAAGAAAGAAAATAAAAATTGAATTTCATGGCGAGAAAAATAAGAATTTAATATTTTATGGTTCTAAATTAGAGGATCTTGCAAATCAATTAAGAGTTGTAAAAGGATTTGCTACAGGTATAGTCTGTAGTTCTTCTGATGCTGCTAATTTTTATATTATGAATGATAATATAATCTTCAAGGAAAATGATGCTCCAGAATTTTATATAGATAAAAAAAATATACAAACAATTGAAATGGGTATTAAAAGAGAATTACTTTTTCCGATAAGTTGGTTTAGAATAGATATTGGAATTCGAGCTCTTGAAACCCTTCAGCTCTGGGATAAAATTAAGGAAGATAATAAACTTAAAGTAGCTTTAGCAGAATATGAACATTATGTTTTAAATCTGGTCTTTAAGAAGTTTGAGAAACTAGCTTCCAGTGAAAATATAGGAGTTAATCTTGTTGATGATTTTTATCAAATGACACCTCAAGAGAGAAGACAAGCATTAAGAGATATGGCCCAAGCAATTAGAATACTAACAAAAAAATATAAGGAAGAAGATTAAAGAAAATCATCACTCAAAAAGGAAATCAAGCAACTATTCTAATAAAAATGCAACTAAAACCAATATTTCATCAGATTTTTATAAGAATTTATAATTTTTAAAGATTTAAATAATTATTATATATAAATTTTCTACTATATAATTATATATT
>CAZBEU010000638.1:0-5561 GCA_964491005.1 uncultured archaeon
TACAATCACCTTCTCTCATAAACACCCCTCGAATATACCACTTCTATTTGATCTTCCCTCTCATCTCATTCCGCAAGAAAAAGTGAAACAAGTAGAAATATCTCACTCTAATAAGAAATGGTTTGTATCAATTACTTATGACTTCAAGCCTCCAAAGTACTTCGATAATTCCTTCTTTCAATCATTTGATATCGGAGTTTCCCAGAAAGTTGGTGTAAATATCGTGGGAAAAGCGATTCACTTTAAAAATCGAAGAGCAGATCTCTATTGGAAGAAAAAGATTGAACAGGTGCAATTAAAACGAGATCACTGTAAGAAGTATAGTAAGAGGTGGAGTTGGTATCACCAAAAAGTATCGAAAATGAAACGAACATGTGCCTATCAACTCAGAGACTATCAACATTCGCTTTCACATCAAATAGTATCAAATACAAAGGCAAATACTATCATTGTGGGAAAATTGAAAGTAAAACAGATGGCTAAAAAGAAAAAAGGAACAGGAAACGCTAAAATAAATAAACAGAAAAAGACATTGAATCATTCCGTTCAAAATATAGGGTTTATATCTCGATTTATACAATTTTTAATCTATAAAGCAGAAAAAATAAGTAAAAGAATAATAAAAATTGATGAATCAGATACAACCCAAGTCTGTTGTAAATGTGGAAGAAAAAAGAAACGTTCTATTCATGAACGCGTTATTATGTGCACTTGTGGAAATTATATTGATCGAGATCTCAACTCAGCAATCAACATCATGATCAAATTTCTATTACGTAAAAAAGAAAAGACGTATGATTTCCTATCGCATCAACCCTCTGTGAACGAGGAATCCTTCCAGGACCAATGGAAGGGTTTTCTACAATATACAAGTCAATCCGTAATAGAAGCGATTGTGCACTCGTAGGAAACCACGTTATTTAGGATGTGGTAGTTCACTTCTGCAATTCTATAAGTTAGATTTAATTTAGATAATTAATGTTTAAATTCTTTTGATAATTTAATCATTAAGTTATAATTTCTAAGTCTATAAATTATTTTCTGTTTAATCTTATATCCTTTTATAATTCAATTTTAATTTCAAGGAAATTATTATAATTATAAATTAAGTTTTTAATCTAAAACTCTTAGGTATAAATAATGAAAATAGATGAAATTGATAAACAGATAATTAATATTTTATTCAATAATGGAAGAGAAAGTCTTACTAATATAGGAGAAAAAGTGCTTAAAGCAAATAAAGATTCCATGACCCATGCAGGTATTAATAAAAGAATTTTAAAAATGGAGAAAAATAATATCTTAAAAATACAAGGAAATATAGCGATTGAAAATTTAGGATATAAAGCATGTTTTATATTAATCGAAATGAAAAATTATGAAGAAACCAAAAAACTAATCAGTTCTTATTCAAAATGTCCAAGAGTTTTTCTATTATCTCACGTAAATGGTCGTTATGATTTAATAATAGGAATTATAGGACAATCTATTGAAATTTTACATAGATATATAAATAATTGTGGTCCTACGAATAAAGAGGGGATTTTACATTCAGATATCTTATTTGTATCAAATTTTATCAATCCAACATATATTCCATTAGATATATTTAGTAAAGAGAGCCAAGAATGTAATTGTCGTAATCAATGTAATAACTGTGAAGCATTTTTGAGTGGTGAATGTGAAGGATGCGGTAAATTCTAATTTATATACAGTTTCAAATTGAAACTATTTTTATGAAAATGTTTTATATTGAAGCTAACGCTAATTTGATTGTTTAAATCATCCATCATTAAGAAAACTTAAATTCTCTAAATTATTTATTAATAATAGAATGTAAGATTAGCTTTTTTAAATAAATATTGTGAAAAAAATGATTGTTGAAGATAGATATTTTGTATCAAATTACAAAGAGAAAAAGAAATTAATTTCATTATCACCCTCGGGTAAATTCATTTTATATCTTTTAAAACAAAGAGGGCCACTGAATCGAAATGAAATTCTCAGTAAAACTCTTCTTCCAAAAAGAACAGTAGCATATGCATTAAAAATGCTTCAAGAGGAGAATTTTATAAATAAATCTAAAGATAAAAAAGATAAACGTGTAAGTATTTATCAATCTAATATATAAGATAATTCATTTAAGGTGTTAAATATATATTCCGATAAAGTCATGGATCATTTTAAAAATCCTCGTAATATGGGTGAAATGGTTGATGCTGATGCGATAGGTGAAGTTGGAAATTCTACTTGTGGAGATCTGATGTATATATATATAAAAGTAAAGGATAACATAATAGATGATATCTCTTTTCAAACTTTTGGTTGTGGAGCAGCAATTGCTACGAGTTCAATGATAACCGAATTAGCAAAAGGAAAATCTCTCGATGAAGCTTTAAATATCAAAAGGTCTGATGTAGCAGATGCTTTAGATGGTTTACCCCCAATAAAAATGCATTGTAGTAATTTAGCTGCAGATGGATTACATAAAGCAATTAATACATATAGAAAAAAAAAGGATATTTAATCATTTCTTTATTTATAAATAGATTAATTCAAGATAAGATTAATTATCTAAATAAGCTCATATCTATTCTTTTAATTAGTAAAGCAAATTTGAATATAAAATGAAATATGTAAATAAAAAAACAATTACCGGTATAGGTTTGGTTTCAGGAGGTTTAGATAGCCTTATTGCAACTCTCCTATTGAAAATCCAAAATATCAAGGTAATCATATTAAATTTTAAATCACCATTTTGTGTTAGTAAAAAAGAATTTGATAGGAAAAATTGTTGTTTCGATATTTATAAAAAGAAATTCAATATAGAGATAATTCATAAACAAATCCAAGATGATTATATTGAGATGCTAAAAAATCCAAAATTCGGGTATGGAAAAAATATTAATCCTTGTATTGATTGTAGAATCTATATTCTTAAAAAAACAAAAGAGTTTGCAGAGGAAATAGGAGGTGATTTTATATTTACTGGAGAAGTGCTTAATCAAAGACCTAAATCACAAACTAAAGAAGCTTTAGAAATAGTTGAAAAAGAAAGTAATTTGGAAGGAATATTACTTCGTCCTCTTTCTGCTAAATTGCTAAAACCTACAATATTAGAAGAAAAAGGTATAATTGATCGATCACAACTATTAGGGATAAAGGGACGAAGTCGCAAAATTCAAGTAGAATTAGCAATAAAATATAATTTATTAGAAGAATATTTTGCTTCTGGGGGTTGTTTATTAACAGATAAATCTTATTCATTAAAAGCAAAAGATTTGATTAATCATTGTAAGAATTTAAAATTAAAAGATTTCAATATGTTAAAATATGGACGTCATTTTAGATATAAAAAAGCAAAAATAATAATAGGAAGAAATGAACAAGAAAATACAATTTTAGAACAATTTAGAAAACCTAAAGATATTCTAATGTATGCCAAATATGTAAAAGGACCAATAACGATTATACAAGGAGATTTTAATGATGATATTCTTGAATTTGCGGCGAAAGTCACTTTGAGATATTCGGATCTTAATGAAAAAAATGGAATAGTGATGTATAAAATTAATAACTCCAACGTAGAAAACGAATTATCTGTAAATAGAGCTTCTGAAGATTATTATAAAAAATACATGATATAAGAAAGAAGTTAATTAAAAAAAAAATATTTAAATTTTAAATAAGTCTGTTGTAAGATATCTCTCACCAGTATCAGGAAGTAAAACAACTATATTTTGTTTTTCATTAAAATCTTTAGCTGCAATATTTAATGTTGCCCATGTTGCAGCGCCAGAAGAAATTCCTACAAATATTCCCTCTAATTTAGCTAGTTCTCTAGATGATTGAACTGCATCATTATATTCTACTTGAATAATTTTATCATAAATTTTTGTATTTAATACTTCAGGGATAAAACCAGCACCAATACCTTGTATTTTATGAGGACCAGAACTGCCTCCTGAGAGCACTGGAGATCCTTTAGGTTCCACAGCATAGATTTTAATGTACTCTCCAACTTTTTTTTTAAGGATTTCACCCACTCCAGTAATAGTTCCTCCTGTTCCTACTCCTGCTATAAAACCATCAACTTCACCGTTTAAATCATTTATTATTTCTTCAGCAGTTGTTTTTCTATGGATTTCTGGATTTGCTATGTTTTTAAATTGTTGAGGAATAAATATTTTTTCATCATCATTTCCTAATTCTTCGGCTTTATTTATTGCTCCTTTCATTCCTTCCGTAGCGGGAGTAAGTATGATATCTGCCCCATAAGCTTTTAATATTTTTCTTCTTTCAATGGACATACTTTCTGGCATAGTTAATATCAGCTTATATCCTTTTACAGCACACACTAAAGCTAAACCAATTCCTGTATTTCCTGAGGTAGCTTCTACAATTATAGAATCTTTTTTTATAAGACCCTGATTTTCAGCTTTTTCTATCATAGCTAGAGCAATTCTATCTTTTACACTAGAACCCGGGTTAAAAGCCTCAATTTTTGCATAGATATTAGGTTTCAAATTTTTATTAATTCTGTTAAATTTAACTAAAGGTGTTTTACCAATTGTTTCGATCATATTGTTATATATTGTAATAATTTATAGCACCTCTTTTTTGAGAATCTTGAATTCATAAATCAAGAACATTATATAAATCTTCATGCGGTTTTTAGTCCTATTTTTAATTATCTATAATTCAATTTTTAAAATATTTCAGAATTAAATCCCTCCTCCATAGTTTCCGAAAAAGATCTCTATAGAATCATCTGATTTTTCTCTATCAATTAATATTTTTTTTTCTAAAAATTCAAGTCGAGAATTTAAGGTATTAATTGTAATAACTAGTGGATCTGGTAAATCTCCATGAGCTAAATCAATCTTTTTTATTTTATTTCCCTCTCTTGAAACGACTTGCCCTGGAACGCCAACAACAACAGAATTTGGTGGTACATTTTTAACCACTACTGAGTTTGATCCAATTCGAGTATTATCTCCAATAGTAATTGGTCCAAGTAATTTCGCTCCAGTTCCAATAACAACATCATTGCCAACAGTGGGATGTCTTTTTTTATGTTCAAGAGAAACACCCCCCAAAACTACTCCTGAATAAAGAGTAACATTATTTCCTATTTCTGCTGTTTCTCCAATAACAACCCCAGAACCATGATCAATAAAAAATTCACTTCCTATTTTTGCTCCAGGATGAATTTCGATTCCAGTTAAATCTCTGGCAATGTCAGAAAGATATCTAGGAATAAATGGCATACCAATTTGCCAGAAAAAATGTGCAATTCTATATAATAACACTGCTTTTATTCCAGGATAGCTTGTCAAAACTTCTAATATGGATTTAGCCGCAGGATCTTTATTAAATGCAGAGCTAACGTCTGATACAAAGAAATCTAAGATCCTCTGTAAAGATGTATCTAGTTCTTCACGATTTATCTCATTTACACTAAAATTTAAATTCAAAATACATTGTGCACAATAACTATGTTTTTCACTCTCTTTACAACTCAAATTTTTTCCACAACTTAAAATCAATCTTAGAACAAA
>CAZBEU010000639.1:0-4437 GCA_964491005.1 uncultured archaeon
TAATATAAAATCATTCTAAAAAATTTAAATCATGATATAAAAAGGAGATTTGTAAATACAATGATTAATAAAAAAACTATAATCAGTTTATCAGTTCTAGTTGGGCTATCCATTCTTGGAATCGGAACTTACAGCATTTTAAATACAAATTCTGTTTTTCCTGTTGATAATAATGATACTCTCTCCGTGAGAAAAATTTATTTTATCAATTGTACAGAAGAATTAGAAATTCCTCGTACAAATTTTAAATTAGCACCTTTAGTACCATTATCGACTATAATTTCCATGCAAACCAATGATGCTCTATATGTTAATTTTATTACTATTTTAAGATCTGCTGGTACTTTCGATACTCCTGATGGACAACCACTAATACGAGTCCATTTTGCGATTTATTTGAATAATACTCAAATTTGTTCTACTTCTATTATATTTATCGATTATCCAAGTAATCCTGGGTTTATACAGTTTAGCACCCCTTTTTCCTTACAATGGTTTGATTCCAATATAAATCCAGGAATTTATAATCTAACTGTATGGGCATTAGATTATAGAATACATACAACTAATTCTCTCTATTCTTCTTCCTTATTTGCTCAAGTGTATAGTATAACCTGATAAAAATATAAATATTTTTTTTTTATTTTAGTTTATTCTATTTATGAAATCAGATTTAATTAATAAAAATAATCTAATCATTTTATCAGTCTTAGTTGGATTAACGATTCTTGGGATTGGGACGTATAGTATTTTAAATTCAAATTCTGTTTTTCCTGTTACTGATGATGATTCTCTTTCTATAAAAAAGATTTATTTTGCAAATTATACAGAACAAATTGATATTGGTTTTTATTTTGGATACACAGATCCCCTATCAATGATTATATCTTTAGAAACTAATGACGCTCTTTATATTAATTTTAATAGTTATTTAGATTGTTATGGTAATTATGGGATGGGAAATGATCCTGTAATAAACGTAAAACTTGCGCTCTATCTGAATGATACACAGCTTTCCCATAATATGGTTATGTGGTTTGAACTTCCAATAAATGATGGACAAATATATTTTAGATATCCTTTATCATTACAATGGTTTGATACAAATATAAGTCCTGGAATATATAATCTATCTATATGGGCATCAAATCAAGGAGCAAACACAAATTGTGATTTTTATTCATCTTCTTTATTTGCTCAAGTGTATAGTATAAACTGATAAAAATATAAACATTTTTTTTTCATTTTAAAGTAAATATATTAGTTTTAAAAATCATCTCTAGTTTATATGGCATTATTCTTAATTTCAATCAACTAGAAAGTTTTTTATTAGAATAACTCGAATGATATTAGCTTTTACTGAAATTTATATGATTTATATTTTAAAAATAGCAGGGATTTATGCATGTATGATGATTTTTCTATTTAAAAAAAAAAAATAGAAAATTATTCAAGAGTCTTCCATTTTTTTATTATCATTCCAGGGATTTCAAGATTAGCTTGCATTGGAGTACAACCAGGAAAGAAATGGGTATTTGATGTTAAATTCTTATGTTCTTTAGCACAATCACCAATAACAAAAACTTCTTTATCACTATCTTTTATATCATCTGGAATAAAAGCATTTTTTCCAAGGATAAAAATTGGTTCTTCTTTATTTTTCTCAAATTTAGGAAATGTAAAAGCAAGACCATCACAAATCGCTCTTGTTAAAGCTTTACAGACATAGCAAGGACATCCTTCTAAAATCCTTACTCCTTTATAAATACCATTACATTCATTTGAAGGTTTAATGAATTCTCTTTTTACATTCTCAATAGGGGATCCTAATAGTTCAATTTTATCTAATTCCATTGGACCAGCCCCAAGATGAGCACCTAAACGTATTGTTCTAATTTCTTTTGGGTCAAATCCCATTACTTTAGCGCATATTGCATCTGTGGCAACAACATTATCTCCAACAATAATAGTATTCATATCTGTAATAGTCATATAATCATGACCTCTCATTGGTATCGGTCCTTGACCTTGGACAGCCCAAATACCAGAAATAACGGTCAGACGTGGAGGTAATGTTCTGGCAATATCTACAAACTTTAAACTTAATTTACCATCATGGGCTATCATTTTATCTTCCCATTTAAAGATACCTTGATAATTTTTCATTCCTAAAGTAACTGTTTCAAAAGAATGTGTTTTCATAGCAGGACAATTGATAAATGCAACATCATCTCTGGTTAAGATTTCAGGTATATGAATTTTAGCCATTGCATTAGCAGGCTTTTTAATTTCAATTTCTACCCTTTCCATATTGTTAAAATCGACAACTTTACCACCCATAGATTCAACAGCGGTCTCCACTCCAGAAATATCCAAAGTGATACATGCTTGCCACCGATCATGATAATCAAAAGCACATGTTTCACCGGTAATCACTTCTTTTGCATTTGCTTTTTCTAAGGCTAATTTTGTAATAGCTGCTAATACCCTTGCATCGGTATTTGCTGCTCCTTGTAAATCTATACATTCTTCACCGGTCTTTTTATCAACTTTCACTGATCCAAAATATGTACAACAATTAGGTTTTAGTACAACAGTTTCATCTGGTTTAATATATTTATCTATTCCTCCAAGAAGATTAAAAGATTCATCTACCATGTCTAATACAATTTGAAATTCTTCTTCTGTATATTTACTTGGCAATCCTGGAATTTCTTCTCTATATACTATCGCAACTTTTGTCAATAATTCCACCTTTAGATATTGTAATTAAAAATATAATAACAGTTTTAAACTTATAAAATATAGAACCAAAAAAAATTTTATTCTTAAAGAATTTTAATTTTAAATGATTGAATATTTATCATATTGAATAAAGTAATATAAAATAATCAGAAATAGACTGGATTTAAAATGAATAGAAAGTTTGAAGGAAAAACAGCCTTTATCACTGGAGGCGGTTCTGGATTAGGAGAAGCAATAGCTAAGGATTTTGCATTACAAGGTGCAAATGTTGTAATTTTTGATATCAGTGTTGAAAATGGAAAGAGAGTAGAAGAAGAAATACAATCTAAAGGAGGACATGCATTATTTACAGAAGGAGATGTTAAAAATTCAAAATCTGTAGAAGAATGTGTTGCAAAAGCATTTGATAAGTTTGGGACAGTTGATTTTCTTATTAATTCTGCTGGAATTCTAAGAGATGGATTAATTCATAAATTATCAGAAGAAAAGTGGGATTTGGTTATGAATATTAATCTAAAAGGAAGTTTCTTATGTTTAAAGGAATGTTCAAAAAGATGGATTGAAGCTGTCAAGAATAACCGTAAAGAACATATAGTTGATTATCCAGATAAAAGAGTAATAAATATCTCAAGCATAGCTTCCGAAGGGAGCATTGGACAAATTAATTATGTCTCATCAAAAGCAGGAATAATTGGACTAACAAAAACAGCTGCTATGGAACTCATAAGATATAATATAAGAACACACGCTATTATGCCAACTTTGATTGAAACTCCAATTTTAGGAGATGTATTAGAAAAAGAAGATGGTAAATGGAGAAAATATTATGAAGCTAGAATTCCATTAGGGATTGGAAAACCTCGATATGTTTCTGATGCTATTCAATTTTTATGTAGTGAAGATTCATGGTTTATGAATGGCGTAATTCTACCAATCAATGGAGGACGATTAGGTCCGCTCTAAAATATTAGAGTATATATAAAATATTTTTCTTTTAATTTTTCTTTTGCTTTAAATATCATTTATGTTAGACTAATAGATTTCATAATCATTAAACATAAAAAATAAATCAGTAAAAAATTCCCAATAATAATTCCTACATCCTTTACACCCTGAGAAGATTTAGTTGGCTTTCTAAATGTGAAAATTGTACCTAATGGAATAATTAGTAATGGGAGAAAATAGTAATCTTGTAAAAGAAAATATGACCAAATAATAAAGACAGTAGAAAATATTGAAAAAATCCATACTACAAATTGGCATTGTCTCAATGATAAATAATGGCGTATAGAATCATCATCAATTATTTCATGAATTAGTTGACCAAGGGTTCCCGTTATAAAAAAAGCAATTAGAAAGATTAATTCCCCATAAGTTACATTATAAACTTGAGCATCTATCTTGATAATAAAATATGGTAATATAACATGAGAAACGGTAAGAAAAATTTGATTTACAATAATGATAGGTTTTATCCATTTACAATAACTTATTACCATCAAAGCTGCAATTAATAAAAGGATAGTATTAATATAATTGGCAATACATGTTCTCAATAGTAAAGTAATTCCAAGAATAAATGCAGCAATACCGATTGTGAAAATCTCTCTTGGGGAATATCCTTTTACTCTTTCAATTGTGTCATATTCTTTAGAATTTTTCATATCTATAGCATCATTCCAAGTATTTCCA
>CAZBEU010000640.1:0-3579 GCA_964491005.1 uncultured archaeon
TATTTAAAAGAAAAGAAAAATCATATCAAATTTTATCTTTAGAAAAATGGCTATTAATTCTTATTCATATTGGAATAATAAAGGTGATGAGTTCTATCAGAATAAAGAGTTCCATAGAGCAATTAAATGTTATATAAAAGCATTAGAATTTAATAAAAAATCTTCTCTGATATGGAAAAATTTAGGAGATGCTTATATTAGCTTGAAAAACTTCCAAAAATCTATTAAAAGTTATAATCGTGCGTTAAAAATAGATCCTCGATATAAAGAAGTATGGAATAATAAAGGGATGGCTTATAGTCATTTTGAAAAATATAATGAAGCAATTAAATGCTATAATAATGCTATAAGGTTAGATCCACGATATTTATTAGCCTTAAATAATAAAGGATCTTCTTTGATACAATTAAAAAGATATAATGAAGCGATATCTTGCTATAATAAAGCTCTTAAAATCGAACCAACAAAATTAATTGTTCTATACAATAAAGGACTGACATTATATTATCTAAAACGATATAAAGAAGCTATTGATTCATTTGATAAAGCATTAAACCTTAAACCTAATCACATTTTTACCTTAGTGAATAAAGGAATTATTCTTGCTCACCTTAAAAAATATGAAAAAGCAATTGATTTTTTTGATAAAGCTTTAGGATTAGGATCAAATGAAAAACAAACATGGCATAATAAAGGAACTGCTTTAGGTAAACTTAAAAGATATAAAGAAGCTATTTTTTGTTTTGATAGAGCATTAGAATTAGATGAATTTTATATACAAGCTTTGAGAGGAAAAGGGATTGCATTATTTCATCTGAAAAATTATGATGAAGCATTAAATTATTACAATAAGACTTTAGAATTGGATGGTAACAGTACACAATCTTGGAATAATAAAGGTGTTGTTTTAGATAAACTTAAGAGATTTGAAGAAGCTATCTATTGTTTTAATAAAGCTTTGAAATTAGATTCAAAATATGTATACGCTTGGAGTAATAAAGGCTTTTCCCTAAACAATCTAAGAAGATATGAAGATGCAATAAACTATTATGATAGAGCTTTAGACTTAGATTCCTCTGAAAAAGAAACATGGTATAATAAAGGAACTGCTTTGGGTAAGCTTAAAAATTATAAAGAGGCCCTTAAATGTTTCGATAAAGCCTTAGATTTAGATCATAGCTATTTAAATGCTGTTAAAGGAAAAGGAATTGTACTTTTTCATCTTAAAAATTATAATGAAGCTCTTTTATTTTACGATAAAATAATAGATCAAGGGGTAGAATCTAAACAAGCATGGAATAATAAAGGAGTAATTCTTTTCAAACTTAAGAAATTTGAGGAAGCAATAAGTTGTTTCAATAGGGTATTAGAATTAGATCCAGAATATAAATTTGCTTGGAACAATAAAGGTCGTTCTCAAATACATCTTGAAAAATATAGTGATGCAATTATCTCTTTAAGTAAAGCCTTAGAAATAGATCCTAATTTTGCAGACGCTTTATATAACAAGGCTTGCATAGAGTCGGAAATTAATATAATTAATCAATCAATTAGAAATTTAGAGAAAGCTATTTTTATAGATGAAAAATATAAGAAGAGAGCTCAAAATAACAAGCATTTTAGAAAACTAAAAAATCTACCTGAATTTACAAAAATAACCTCAAATTCTTTAAAATATTGACAAAAAAATTTTTTTTTCCATTCTCGAATTTTTGAATATTAAATTCCACAAAATTGCTTTTAAATTTTTCCCTTGATATTTCTTTTTTTGTAATCTCTTTTCATAAAATTAAAATTGAATATATCACTTTTTTTTTTACTATAGTGGTAAAATAATTAGATTTATTTAAAAATGAAAGTAATGAAAAGAAAAATGATCGGTGATACATATTCCCCTTTCTAAGCATTTCATTGAACAAGGTATCAGATTAATGCAAATAAATGAATATTTACGTTCTGAATTGGTACGTGCAGGTTTTGCTGGAATTGAGTTGCAAAAAACACCACTTGGTGTACGGATAACCTTAAAAACTTCAAGACCAGGATTAGTTATTGGTAAAGGTGGTAAAAGAATTCAAGAAATTACTGAAACCTTAGAAGAAAGATTTAATCTTGAAATGCCACAAATTGAAGTTGAAGAAATTAAAGATCCAAGTTTAGACGCACAAATTATGGCTGAAAGATTAGCATATTCCTTAGATAGGGGTAGACATTATAGAAGAGCTGGATATTACATATTAAGACGAATTATGGATGCGGGTTCAAAAGGTGTCGAAATTAGAGTATCTGGGAAAGTAACTTCACAGAGAGCAAGAACACAAATCTTTAGAGCTGGAACTATGAAAAAAAGTGGTTATTCTGCTCAAGAAGCTGTTGATAAAGGTGTAGCCCAATGCATTCAAAAATCTGGAACTTTAGGTATTATCGTAAAGATCTTTCATTCAAATTATAATATTGGGGATGAAATAAAAGTACATTCCGATTTATTATTCAAAAGACAGAAAGAACTTGAAGCAATGAAACCAAAATCCAAAGCAGAAAAATTAGCTGATGGTGATTATCTTATTGAAGAACATGAAGAAGAGCTATCTGATGAAGAAAAAGCGTTAATTGATGAAATTGACGAAGAAGAGATCTCAGAAGTTTCAATTGAAGAAATAGAAGATGATCAAAAATAATTTAAACACAAGTGATAAAGTGAGAAAAAAGAATGACTATATTAAAAGCTAAAAATATTCGAGAAATGGAAAAAAATGAAAGATTGAGAACTCTTACGGATTTACGAGAAGAGCTAATGATGCTCTATAGTATGCAAACAGGAGGCGGGTTATCAGACAACCCTGCAAAAGCAAAACAATTAAAGAAGCAAATCGCAAGAGTCCTTACTGTCATGAATGAAAAGGATTTAGAAGATATAGAATATGAAGACTAATCCAAAATATTTAATTTATCATGATCTGATTGGATTTTATATGTATGCAAAATTAAAATCCAAGAAAGATATTGAATTTGATAATATGGGTTTAGTAATAAATGATACAAAAAATATGTTAATCATTAAAAAAGATAATATAGTAAAAAAATATATTAAAAAAAATTATATTTTCAGAATAAAATTACCAAAAACTGAGGAAAACGAACAATACTATTTGGAAATTGATGGGAAAAAAATTGTTGGTCGACCTGAAAAAAGATTGAGAAGCTTAAAAAAGAAAAAAAGGTTTATAAAATGAGTAGAAATATAGGTATTCCAAATGTAAATATTCCTAAAATAAAATCAGAAGATTGTCATGATAATGATTGTCCATTTCATGGGACAACAAGAGTTAGAGGAAAAATCACTAAGGGAGTAGTAGTAAGTAAGAAATCAAAAAATACAATAATTATAAGATTTGATTATGTTCATTTTGTTAAAAAATATAAAAGATATGAAAGAAGAAATTCACGTTTAGCATGCCATTTACCTGAATGTTTACATCATGATATTAATTTAGGTGATTTGGTAATAGTTGGTGAAAGTCGTAAAATTTCAAAGACAAAATCATTTATAGTCCTAGATAAGGTTAAAAAAATAGGTGA
>CAZBEU010000641.1:0-5905 GCA_964491005.1 uncultured archaeon
ATTATAATCCTTTTTTTATTAATTATATCCATTTTATTCAGATATGCCCATGAAGCCAGAAATAAAGTTAATGCTTACATCCTACTTAGTTTAGAACAAGGATTATTAAATTCTATCCCTATTAAATTGTTAAAACTTAATGGAGTATGTTGTGTTCAAAGTTTAATTGGTACTTATGATTTATTATTAAATATTAAAACAAATTCGATAAAGGATATTTATAAATTGATAAATAAAGAGATTAGACAACTAGAAGGAATTGAAAAAATGGAAATATTATTTATAAATAAAATTAATAAAGTAAATCAATAATAAAATGGAGAAAAAGATTAAATGACGATTAAAGCTCTTATATTTTGTAAAATATCACATAAATCAATGCTAGAAGTATTAAATAAACTCAAAGAGATTCCAGAAATTAAAAAACTTTTTTCTTTAACGGGAGATTATGATATTTGTGCAGAAATCGAAGTAATTGAAATTGATGAATTATATAATTCATTTGTTAAAAAGATAGATCTAATTGAAGGAATTATAAATACAAATACTCATGTAGTAATGAAAGAATTTGTAAAATAACATTAATTTACATTAATTACAGCTTATCGTTTTCTTCTTTAAAGATTGGTACTACAGAATTTATTTCTAATTCAAGACTAATACCAGTTTCTTGATTGTGACTATTTTCAATTATCTCCTCATGTTTCCTATAAAATTTTCTCGTTGCGAGATATAATTTTTGTTTTAGATCTAAAGAATTATAATCACTTATAAGAATTCCAGTTATTCCTTTATATTTTTCTAAGATAATTGAACGTCTATCTTTTATTAATTGACGCATAGTACCAGATTTTTTAATAATATGATTAGTTATAATTGAAATTGATGTTAAAGCTCCACCATAAATATCTATTAAATCTGGGCTTATATCATCCTCAAGATTTTCTTTATAAATATGCTTTGCAATAAAAGTACTATTAAAATTATCCATAAAGAGTAAAATCTGAGGTTTAGCTGGTTTAAAATATGTGTTATTAAATTTCATAATATCCTTTGTTGAAACTACGCCTATAGCTTTTCCATTTTCAGAGATTAATGTTCTTTTATAATTGTTATCAATAAGAAAACGGATAATTTTATCTATTGGAGTTTTAGCATCAATTAATTCAATAGGGCCCTTCATAATGGTTTTTATAGACATTTCGCCTAAGTTAATTTCATTTAATCCACCATTATTAAGATAATTAATTATATCAGTTTTAGTAACTATATAATAATCTATATCATCTTTATTATGAATGAAAACTGCTGAAATTTTATGTTTATCTAATAGAGTTATAATATCTCTAAGTTTGGCTTTATCATCTAATAAAACAACATATGGGGTCATAATTTCTTTTGCAACATAAGATTCTCTATTTATTTGGTTCATCAATATTATTTATAAAATTATAATTATATTATTTTTTCTTAATTATTTTAAAAATTATTGATGATTGTATTCTTTTTATCATTCATAGATTTTAGCTTAAAATCACCTAATAATTGAAATTAATTATTATATTTTAATTATAAAATTAAAAAGAACGATTTATAGGAATAAATTTCTTATTTAAACTAATAAATATTATGAGTTGATAAAAATTAGTTTAATATGTAAAGAATGTGGTAATAAAATAGATATTCCAAAACATTGTGGCAAATCTATGCTTGTAAAAAAGGATTATTTATTGTGTTGTAGTTCTGAAGAATGTGGTTATCAAGAAATACCTGAATGTTGTGGTAAAAAAATGCAATATTCTGAATAAAGATCTTATTTTTTTTTTTAAAATCTATATAAAATTTCTTTAAAGAATAATAATTTAAAAAAAGAAATAAGGAATATAAGAACTACCAGATTAATTCGTGAATTATTTCTTGTGCTTTATCAGCTGTTCTTTTTCCTAAAATTCGTTTAATTCTTAGATCACTAATTGTTTGTTCTAACTTTGTATCTAAGTTTTTAATACTTTCCATAAGATTAGATTTTTCTCCTTCTTTTTCTACTAAATTAATAACAGGATTGTATTTATTCATTAGATCTTCAAGTTTTGATCTGAATTTCTCTTTTAATTTAGCAGAAACTACTTTTTCATTATCAACCAAAATAGGTAATACAGGAATTCTCTTTGTTGTTCTTTTTATTTTGGGATCGGTAAAATGGAAAATAAAAATCGGAATTCCAACAACAACATCCTTTGTTTTTAATTCAATTGTAAAGTCCTTTAAAAATTGTTGGACATTATTCATTTCCTGATCCTTTACAAATTCGATGTTATCTAAACTCGATTGTTTTTCTGCTTTAATATTTGTAACAACATCTTCTACAGTTACCGTTTTAGTACTAAGATCACTATGTTTATTTTTTATATTTCTTTCAACTTCAGATATTTTTCTTTCTAAATCTGAAATCCGTTTTTGATGTGTTTTTTCAATATCTGATATTTCCCGATCTATACTTCTATGTAATTGTGATAATTCATCTTGATATCTTTTTATAGAATTACCTAAATCCGTATATCTAAGATATAACTCTTTCATTGCTTCATCAACCAGAAAGAGATCTTTTTTGTCGACCGCATTTTTTACTCTTCCATTTGAATTTCTAATCGCATCTAGGTTTGTGGAAAAATCACCAGTTTTGTCATGTATTTTATATTTTCCTGACTGCATTAATTCTTCGGGTGTTGCATGCAGATCTTTTTCTTTTTCTTTTTGTAATTCTTGGTTCAATATAGCTAATTGTTTTTCTTCTTCACTTGTATCTATTTTTGTATCTCTATATTTATCAACTTCTTTACCTCCCTTTTTTATCCATTTATCACATATATCAATTATGATATCTCGATATTGATCGAGTATTTTCACATCTTTTAATTCAATAAAATCATGAATATCGGGAACCATTTTTATTTGATTTACGCTTTTTGCAATAGGATCTCCTTCTAATAAGAAATATGGTTCATTAAAAGAACTTATATTATATTGATTCAAGAAAAATGTTTTAAAATAATCAATATCTGCTGAATTAAAAATAGCTTCTTGAATTATTTTTCCTCTTTTAAAATTACTCGTTTTACTAAGATAACGTTTATTATAATTAGTAAGAGATGATAAAAATGATGCAGGATCTGCTCCTGTAATTACATTATCAGGTTTTGGAGGAAATTTTTTAAATTTTCCAATATAAAACGTTTCAGAAGTATTTAAGAGATATGAACAAACACAAGCTCTTGTTTCATTTAGCGGTATCAAACGAACAGGCCAAAAACATGAAGTGATATGATGAACTCTACCAAATTTTTTTAATTTAGCGCCATAGATATTTGTTAATTCAACTAAACCCATAGCCATTTCACTTAATAAAGTACCTTGAGATCTAGAAGGGATAACATCACCTAAATTGATTAAATATGGAATAACATGATCTACCATTTTTTTTTTCCTCTAATTTGATATATTATTTTTTAAATAAGTCTACTAAATAAGCTTTTCCCTTTTAATTTTCATTTTTTTTAATATATTCTTTTTATAGAATTATAATCAATTTTAAGACTTCAATTTCTCACCTTTATGATTAATTTTTAGAAATTAGAAAAAGTTTCAAAATAAAAAGAATTAAAATAAATATATATGTCAAATATCAATCATATTAAAATTAAAAAAAAAAAAAAAGATATTTGGAAAGAGAAAGTAAATATTTTTTTTGATATTCTAAAAATTGATTTCATACTGATTATTCATAAGAACACATCTTCAATTATTGGTCAAAAAGATATTCATGAATCATCTTTTAATATCGAATTGATGAGCAGATTATTTCAAGAGATTATAAAATATGAGATTAATTCTAAAAAGGTGGATATTTTTGATGGAGATCTCCAAAAAGATATCTCAATTTTTGATTTTAAAAATTATAAAATTATAGTTGAAGATGGAAATTTTATTCGAGGAGCACTGATTTTAAACTCTATACCTTCATATTATCTACATAAAAATCTGGAAATTTTTGTAAAAGAATATGAGAAAGAAAATGAAAAATTCTTGAAAACCTTTTCAAGAAAAACAACAATATATCCCGATTTTATTAATATTATCGAAAAGATATTTGATATAACGTTAGTTTTTCCTCATATTATTAATTTAACACCTTTAACAACAAATATGAATCCTTATCAAGATAAAATTTTAACAATTGCTACAAATATTCAAAAAGAAAAAGGAAAATTTTTCATAAGCGAATTATTAAATAAACTTCTATCTATAGAAGAAATAAATGAACCAAAAGAAAAAATTATTGCAGATATTTATGATTTAAGGCAATATGGTTATATAATACCAATAATAGAATAAAATCTCGGCTAAAAATATATTTAATTTAACTTTTTAAGTGATTTAATCAAAGAAACTGGTAAATTTGTATAAAATTCTATTTTATTTTTTTCAGATTTTTCTATACTTTTATATAAAGGGATAAATCCAGAAGGTCTAAGATTAAAAGCTCTGAAAATATTAAGAAATTTCTTAGATCTTCTTACTAAATAACTAATAAAGAGATATTGTGAAAAATCATATTGAGACAATAGTCTTATTGCGCTAAATAATTCAGATAATTTTATATTGAAAAATGGAGGATCACATAGGATAATTCCAAATTCATTTGCCCCTATCCAATAAGGTTTTGTTAAATCAAAATATTGGAATCCTGTTATATCAGAAAATCTTTTATCGATATCTAAGATCGTACAAATAATTCCTTTATTTACAATTTCTCTTCCTAATTTAGGAGCACATAATAAACACGGATTTTTAAACAATTTTATAAAATTTAACAATATTTCTTCTGTATTTTTATTAAAAAAATATTGCTCATTTCTATATAATTCATCCATGATACTATGAGTTAGTCTTAATTAATAAGTTTTAGAAAAAAAAAGAAGAAAAAATTATTTATTCCTATCTTTTATTAAAAATCCTGAAGGATATAGATTTGTTAATTTTCTTGGAGTTGTATTGTATCCATGATCATCCATTTTTTTGTATAATTTTTTTATATTATCATTTCTTGAAAACTCCATAATTTCTTCAGCAAATAAAATATATGAGAAAGATGTAAAGAAGGGTGTACCCCAAAAGACTACAATTACCATGAAAGCTCCAAAAATAATAAAGAATACACTATCTCCTTGAAAGAATCCTGAGAAATCTATGTGAGATAAGAAAGTGATAAAAGTAAAAAGAGCAGAAATTCCAGCTATACCTTTAATCATAGACTGAGACCATACACTAATTGATTCAACATCACCCGGAGCTCTATGTTTTTTTGGTTGACGAAAGAATACTACACCAGCATCATCAAGTAAGTAATTACCAGCAATGAAGAATGAAAATATAACAAATGATAAAATCATTGGTAGCATACAAAGAACATTATATCCAACTATAAAGTTTAGAAATTGAGTCCCTCCAAAGCTCTCAAAATTTGTATTATATCCCATTATGGGAGCTAATGTATTATATGAATAAAATCCGACAGCAATAGACAATAATAATGGTAATATAATCCTTTTAATCTTTAATATTACCCCAAGCTCTTTTCTATTGCCCATATCTAATATAATAATTTCATTGTTATACTTTTTAGATATTTTAAAAAAGAAGTTACGAACTCTTATGAAGAAGAAAGCAAACTTATGGGAAAATTGATTAAATATAGCTGCTGTTAAGGGTAACATACCATACCAAATAATAGAAACTAAGATAAAAACAATAGTTATAGATGTCATATTGTTTCCCATTATAAGGGTTAGGTTAAAGACATTAAGTTGCATAAGAAAAAGTAAAAATGTAATTGTCATTAAAGCAA
>CAZBEU010000642.1:0-2665 GCA_964491005.1 uncultured archaeon
TGTAAAAGATATTGCATTGCACCATGTAAAACACCCCGTCGTCCTAAACCTAATGCAATCGAATGTTTATTTGTATTTTTACCTTCACCGGCAGCTTCTACTCCTATTAATTTAACATTATCTTGATTAATAAAATCATAAAATGCTCCTATGGCATTACTTCCGCCACCTATACATGCAATAATGGCATTTGGGAGTTGATTTTCCAATTCCAAAATTTGTTGTTTTATTTCTTTTCCTATAACTCTTTGGAATTCTCTAACTAACATAGGATATGGATGAGGGCCCACAACACTACCCATTAGATAGTGTGTATCATGTACATTTGCAATCCAATATCTCAATCCTTCATTGATTGCATCTTTTAGAGTCTTTGATCCAGATTTTACTGGAATAACTTCTGCCCCTAAAAGTTGCATTCTATAAACATTATATGATTGTCTTACAACATCCACTTCTCCCATAAAGACCTTGGTCTCCATTCCAAAATATGCTCCCGCAATAGCTGTTGCAAATCCATGCTGTCCTGCTCCTGTTTCAGCTATTAATTTTGTTTTTCCCATTTTTTTTGCTAATAATGCTTGTCCCATGACATTATTAATTTTATGAGCTCCTCCATGATTGAGATCCTCTCTTTTTAAATAGACTTTACATCCAATATATTCACTTAATCTAGATGCAAAATATAATGGCGTAGGTCTTCCGCTATAATATTTAAGAATATTATAGAATTCTTTCTGAAATTCAGGATCATTAATATATTTCTCATATGCTTCATTTAGTTCATTTAAAGCAGGCATAAGAATTTCAGGTGCAAATATTCCCCCAAAATCCCCAAATCTTCCTAATTTATTCGGATATTTTCCAATATAATCCATATTTATCTCAATTTTAAGTAGAATTTTTGATTAAATTTATTTTTTGTAAAAAATCTATTATTTTATTTTGATCTTTCACTCCTTTTTTTGATTCTAAAGAGCTACTCAAATCTATACCATAAGGATTTATCTCCATTATGATCTTTTCTATATTATCTATATTTATTCCTCCTGCAAGAATAATCCTTTTATTATTTGTATTTTCAATCACTTCTTTTATTATTGAAAAATTACATTGATTTCCATGACCCTCACTATTGTCTAAAAGATATGCAAAAAAATGTGAATGATCATTATTAATTTTGGAGATTATTGAATTTTTATTTGAGTAATCTACTCTCAAACCTATAATGATTTTCTTTTTTAATTCAGTTGGCAGATTATCGAGTTTATTAATTTCTAAATTTGAATGTACTTGGATAAAATTTGAATTGAATTGTTGATTATATTTTTTTATTTCCTCTAAATTATTCGTTTTAATAACTAAAACAGTAATTATTTGCTTATTTATCATTTTTAAAAGCGATAATAGTTGATCTTTTTCTAGATTTCTAGGAGATTGTGGAACATTATATATAAATCCAATTGCATCAGCTCCACAATCAATACATAGTTTAGCATCACTATAATTCTTAATTCCACATATTTTTACGTAATCCATTAAATTTCACCTTTTAGTGATAATATTTTTTTTTTGATATCAGTTGATTGCATAATTGATGAGCCTATTAAAAAAGCATTTGCGCCATAAGATAAAAGGTGATTAATATCACTATGTGAATTAATTCCACTTTCGCTTATAATTTGAATAATCTCTCCAAATTCATTTCTTAAAATAGGAATTATTTCTTTAGAAGTATTTAAATTAATTTCTAATGTATTTAAATTTCGATTATTTACTCCAATTAGTTTTGGAGAAAAGCCTATATCAAATAAATGTTTTAAATCTTTTATCTCTTTTCTATCATGTATCTCTATAAGAGGTTCTAGGTTGTATTTAATAGCTAACTCATAATATTCATCTAAATTTTGATTTTCAATTGCATTGATTAATAGAATATTAGTAGCTCCTAATTGATTAGCTATAAAAATTTGAACTGGATCAACCACAAAATCTTTCATTAAACATGGTATATTCGTATTTTGTACTGCTATCTTTAAATTTGCATAAGAACCACTAAAAAAATATGGTTCAGTCAAAATACTTAGTCCAACAACATCTAAATTTTCCATTAATTTGACAGTTTCTTTTACATTGATATCTTTTTTGATATCTCCCAATGTAGGTGAAGCTGGTTTTATTTCAGAAATAATCGAGATTCCATTTTTTTTTTTAATTGCTTCGCTTAATGGTATTCTATTTGTATTTTTGATTTCTTGATTAAAATTATTACTATACTCTTTATCAATTGATATTGATTCTTTTCTTCTGTATACTATTTCTCTAATTTTATCAGATACCATTATACGATACTCTTTTTTTAAATTAGGTTATTTAGTTTCTGTATATCCCCATTAGATATTTCAATAAGATTTTTTAATTTCTCAAAAGCTTTTCCTGATTCTATTGATTCTTTAGCTATAATTACTCCTTCTTGTAATTCATTAACTATATTTGCGCTTTTCAATGCTAAAGCAGAATTCATTAGTATAGTTTGATATTTTGCGTCTATCTTCTGGTTTTTAAGGATATTAACTGCTATTTGTAGATTCTCTTCTAAATTACCTGTTAATAAATTATTAACATTACAATCAGGGAGATTAAAATCTTTATTTGTTATTGCATA
>CAZBEU010000643.1:0-2459 GCA_964491005.1 uncultured archaeon
AGAATTAGATTTAGCCATTAAAATTGCAGAATCAATAGCAAAAGGTTCACCCTTATCAACTGCCTTTGCAAAAAAAGCAATTAATGAAGGATTAAACCTGAGTTTAGAGGATGCACTCGAGAGAGAAAAAGAATTCTTTGTTAAAAATCTTAGTACTGGAGAATGTTATGAAGGATTATTTGCGTTTATACGAAAAAGAGAACCTAATTTTAAACGGGTAGGAGATCATCATATAGAGAATGTATAAATTTTCTATTTTATTATCATGATTTTTTCTTAATCAATATAAGATGTACTAAAAAAATAATATCTTTTTCAAAATTTAATAGTATAAAAAAAAGTTTGAAATTTACACCTCAAACATTTATATATAATATAGTTTTACATTATTATATAGAGAAATATCTGTTTTTGATAAAAAAAAATAGATGGTGAAAAAAATTCCTAAAGATTACAATAAATGGAATAAAAAAGGTGCAAAATTATTTGCAATTAATAAATTTAAAGAAGCTATAGAATGCTATAATAAATCTTTAGAGTTAAATACAGAATATATCAAAGCATGGTACAATAAAGGTCTTGCTCTAGAAGAATTAAAAAGATACAGAGAAGCTATTAATTGTTATGATAAATATTTGGAAGTTGATTCTAAAGATATTGATACCTTACACAATAAAGGAAAGGCATTACACCAGTTAGAGCAATATGAAGATGCAATTCAATGTTTTGATAAGATCTTAGAAATTAATAATAATGATATAGATGCTTGGTTAAATAAAGGAAATATCTTACATAATTTAAAAAGATATAAAGAGAGCATTGAGAGCTTTGAAAAAGCTTTAGAATTAAATCCAAATAATACCGAAGCAGAAAAACTTAAAGAATTAGCAATTATAAACTCTGCTTTTAATAAAGAATTAAATAATTATTTTGACTGAGTATCTTCATACATTTAATATATTATCATTTTTAAGAATAAAGCTTCTTAAATAGAATTGGAAAAAAAGATTGATAATTTCAATTTCATAGTAGGGAAGAAATCTTATTTTATAACTCTCTTTTTAATAAAATGAAATAATAATTAGTATATCTTTAAATGTATTTCAAAAATTACTGAAAAAATGCATAATTATAATATTGAAATTTCATTTTTGTAAATCATAATTTATCAATTAACTATGAAAGAGATTATAGATTTGAATTTAGGAAAAAATATTAGATTAGAACGAATTTTCGATCGGAAATCAAGAAGAACCATAATAATTCCTATGGATCATGGTATGACAATTGGGTCAATACAAGGATTGGAAGATATGGCAAAAATGGTTGATAAAGTTTCAATGGGAGGGGCAAATGCAGTATTAATGCATTCGGGAATGGTCAGTGCAGGTCATAGAGAATATGGAAAAGATATTGGTTTAATTATTCACTTATCTGGAGCAACAAAATTAGCTCCTGATCCTAACAAAAAAGTAATTGTATGTAGTGTTGAAAGATCTTTAAAAATAGGAGCAGATGCTTGTTCTATTCATATAAACATAGGGGCGGATAATGAACCTGAAATGCTACAGGATGCTCAAATTATTGTAGAAGCTTGCAGAGAATGGGGTATGCCCTTATTAGCTATGATGTATCCTCGAGGAAAAAAAATAGAAGATGAAAATAATGCAGAAGTAGTAAATATAGCTGTAAGAGTAGGTGCTGAATTGGGAGCGGATATCGTAAAAACAAATTATACAGGGGATATAGATTCATTTAAATATATTGTAAAAAGTGTACATATTCCAGTGATAATAGCTGGAGGTCCAAAAATGGATACAACAGAAGAATTATTACAAATGGTACATGATTCAATTCAAGCTGGAGGTGCAGGAGTAGCATTTGGGAGAAATGTTTTTCAGGCTGAAGATCCATCTAAAATTGTTAGTGCTATAGCTAAAATTGTGCATGATGACTTTACAGTAGATGAAGTTATGAATGAATATAAATTCTAAATAGATTTTTCAATAGTATATTTATATCATACTTCTTTTATTTTAAGATATACAGAATTATATTTTTTCTGTAATAGCAAAAATTAAATGACATTTTAAAAAAAAATGAGAGAAAAAAAGAACAATTTTAATGAAGGACAAGAATCAAAGGAAAATAACTCCCCAATAATTACCTATAATTATATATTAAAAAGATCTATTTATCTCTCAATCCAAATTGTGATTATCTTGGTATTATTATTCTTTTTTACAGAAATATTTAATTTTTTCAAGCAATTATATGGATTTTAGATTGATTTTTTAATTTGTTTTTTTTCTTTAAAAAAAGATATAGAAAAATAATAAAGAGGAAATAAGAGATTTTTAAAATACTTAAAAAAAAAAATTGTTCTAAATGATATTATGATTAAAAAAGATAAAGTACATATCATAATTGATAATAGAGAAAAAAAAATAATAGAAATA
>CAZBEU010000644.1:0-3589 GCA_964491005.1 uncultured archaeon
TTATATTGGGGAATGGAAGCAGATTCTGTTAATGGTGATAATTCATTATCATATAGATGGAATTCAGGAGCATGGGGCCTAATAAGCTCAGGACCTTCTTATTATGATTTGACTTTAATTACAGATTTAGCACCATTAGATAATACCCCCAATCCTCAAGATATAGGACTTCAAATAAATGGTATATATGTTAATAATAGTGGAACTCCAGGTTTAGGATATTGGTCTCCTCAAGTTGCGTTATCAGATTTAGATGGAATCTTTGATTTTCAAATAACTCATAATTGGTGGAATGTTTCTTGTGATATAACATATGTTCGAATTAACTATACTAAATCTGATTTAAGTGTAGATTCTTCATATCAAATTATGAATGGAGCAAGTTTAGTACAATGGACCGTCGACGTAGGAGCTTTAAATTATTTTGATCCAAGAATAAATCATACTAATACAATTAATTTTATAGTACCTTCTTATTGGCAAGATGGAACTATAGAAGTTTTTAATGATACGGAAGAAAAAACATCGCTAGAATTTCAAGATTTAGGAAATGGACTAAAAAATGTAATGGTTTTAGATGGAGGTAATGGAACAAATTGGTATTTGACAGCTACAACACCGAATTTATTAGATGACCTAATTACATCAGTAGGAGGGATACCGTATTCAGTAATGAACTATACGAATATTATTGATTTCACAGCTAATTATGTAGAGACTGTTTATGATGGAACTATAAATTTAACTGTATATAGTCCAACACCTCATTATATAAATCATACTCAAACATTCAATATTTTATCTCCTGAGAGTTCATTTGATTTATCAAGTAGTTGGGATATAAGTACTAGTCTTGAGACATATGGAGAATTTTTATTACAATTAACTTGGATAAATGGAACAGCAGCAGGATTTTTTGAGAAAAACATAACAATTATGGCAGAAACAGATTTAAAATTGACATCTCAAAATAATATTGAAATTTTTGATAATCAAGTATTAAATGTAAATGTTTTTTACAATAATACTGGAGAAGATGAAGGAATTCTAAATGCAAATATGTTTGATCATTCTGGACTTTCACTTGGAACGAGTTCATTGGGAGGAGGAAATTATAATGTGCAATTTAATTCAGCTGATTTCAATTACGGATACAATAACATCGAAATTGAAGCTTGGAAAGATTATTATTATAATGATAGTATTATATTCAGTTTCAATAAGATAGCAAACACCTCTATTACTCCTGATTCAGAACCATCAATAGGACCGATCATAAGAGGACAAGATGCCACTTATCGTCTTGATTATAGGTATGGAGATAGTGATTTACCTATTACCGACGCTATGATTATTCCTGATGGATTAGGAATGGCTACAGGTTTGAGTGATTTAGGTACTATAAATCATGGTAATGGTTCCTATACAATACGGATTGATACTGGAAATGCAGATGTTTCAAGTTCTCCATTTGTTTGCTATTTCAAGGCAAGCTCTGAGGGAAATGAAAGCCAATATATCAACATTACTGTAAGTATAGTAATGGCGTCTGTGCAATTAGAGAATATAATTTATGATAATATAGTAACTGAAGCTTCTGGATATAATCAAACAGTAACATTTTACTTCCATGATATAATTAAAGATGAGCCTATTACCGGAGCTACAACAACAGATATAGAAGTTCTTAACACAACAGATGGATCTTCTTGGGATAGAGGTGATTTTAATTGGGAACTTTACGAACAAGGAGGAGGATATTATGAATTAAATATCAGTACTAATAATTTAGACGTAGGTTGGTACTATATTACTATAAATATGTCTTATTCTCCAAATTATAATTGGACGTCGTATGATTTCAGTTTTTACTTTTCGGGAAATGAAACTCAAATAAACTTAGTATCAGTAAGTCATTCAATTGCAGGACTTTTAACTCCAAAAGGGAATAATTATACATTTTATGCCGGTAATGATCTCCAAATTACATTAAACATCTCAGCTCTTAATAATTTAAATCTATTATTAGAAGGCTTTCCTTTTGATTTTACGGTTAATTACACAAATTATATAACTTCTTTTGAGGGTACAATAACTAATACAATATCACAAGCAGGTAGTCTTTACCAAGGTTCTATTAGTACATCTTCTTTATCTGCCGGAGATTATAAAATAAGTCTATTTGCCAATCATACAGATTATGAAGTTGAATCATATTCATTTAATTTAACTATTATAGCAAAATACCAACTTAGGATTACAACCGTTGACTTACCAACTGAAGTAACAGCAGGTACATCATTTAATCTAAAGTTATTTGTTGAGTATAATAATGGTATAACTTGGCTTCCTTTACCTTCACAACAAGTATCTATTTCAGTATTATTTTATTTGAAAGGCGGATCGACTAACACCCCAACTATTCCAGCTAATGATACAAATATCAATGGTATTGTATGGTTTACAATCACTCTTACAACTAATGTTGTTAACATGACTATACAAGTAAATATAATAGAAGAGTATGACCATGAACTAGAGAATCTTGATGTACCAACTATTACAGTAAAAACTGCTAATACAGGAATTCAATTAAAAGATATAATAATGTGGATTGTAATATTATCAATTTTGGCATTAGTAGCTGTTATGGGAATTGTTGGCTATAGAAAAATTGTTATTCCTCAAAAAAGAAGAAAAGAGGGAGTTTTAGATGAAGTTAAAACTGTTTTTGACGATGCTGTTAATATAGAACATATTCTCGTTCTTTATAAGGGAAGTGGTACGTGTGTTTTCTTTAAATCTTATGGTTCAGAAAAAATAGATCCAGATCTTATAAGTGGATTTATATCAGCAGTATCTTCTTTTGGAAAAGAAGTAGAATCTCAGAAAGCTTTAAATGAAATTAGCTATGAAGATAAAATGCTATTATTAGCTGATGGACATTATATAAGAGTAGCTCTTGTACTTAGTAAAAAAGCATCAATATTTCTAAGAGGAAAACTTAGAGAGTTTATTAAATCATTTGAAAGTAGATATAGCTCAGCATTACCTAAATGGAGAGGTCAACTAAATGTATTTAAAGATGCTGGCCCATTAATTGATGATGTATTTAAAACATCAATAATTCTCCCACATCAGATTCAATATAATCAAAAAGCGATTAAAAGTCTTAGAATCCTTACCTCAAAAGATGTATTAAGTAATGCAAAAGCTTTAATGGAAGAATCTGGTAGAGAATTTGTATTTATATCTAAATTACTTGATAAAACATTGACTAAATCAAATAAAGGAATAGCTAAAGTATTCATGGGTATTAAAGAATTAAGAGAAGCTCAAATTCTTGTTCCATTAGATATATCTAGTCTTGATAAAAAAGTAATCTCTCCACAAGAGCGACAAATGATTGAACAAAGAATATGTCAATTTGTAGCATTACCTCGTGAAGAGCAACAACAAATGATTGAACAACTTTCCCAAATGAGTTCGGAAGAAAGAGAAGTATATATGGCCAGTTTACAAGAAAAACAAGAAATAGTCTCGGCACCAATCAAATCAAAGATTGGTGGAAAAGTAATAGAAAACGAAA
>CAZBEU010000645.1:0-5315 GCA_964491005.1 uncultured archaeon
ATTTTCTCAATATTTTCTTGATTCAATTCGCCTTGTAAAAATTCTGTAGTAGCTCCCCGGCTATTTGCGGGGATACCATCATTATATTTTCCAGTGAGTAACCCACCTGCTAACGGTGAAAAACACGTAATTCCCATTCCATTATATTCGCATGTACTCATAACTTCTAATTCAATAAATCTATCAAACATATTATATCTAGGTTGTTCAACTATTGGTGGATTCAGACCTTCAATTTTAGATATAGCTAATGCTCGTTCAATTTGAGGAGCTGTCCAAACTGAAGTACCCCAATAATGAGTCAATCCTTGATCAACTAAATTAGACATTGCTCTAACAGTTTCCTCAATAGGAGTATTATAGTCAAATCTATGGCAAAAGTATATGTCTAAATATTCCGTTTTAAGACGCTTTAATGTATCTTTTATAGATTCCATAATATGCTTTCTACTTAGACCCCTATCGTTTATATTATCACTCATTGGCCAATATACTTTACTTGAAATAACCAAGTCTCTTCTTCGATAATTTTCCTCGGTTAATATAGAGCCTACTATCTCTTCTGCATTACCATGAGCATAAACATCAGCAACATCAATAAAATTTACACCTAATTCTACAGCTCGAATTATGCATTTTCTACTCATTTCTTTTTGAACAGCATCTCCAAATGTTAACCAAGCTCCAAGAGAAAGTTCACTAATTTTTAAACCTGATTTCCCTATATTTCGATAATTCATAATTATTAATCCAATTTAATTGGTACTTTTAATTAGGAATAATAGTGATGCTTATCTATATATAGATTTTTCTGAAATATTTTAATTAATCCTGATGAGAATTCAAAAAAAGAAAATTACTTGTCCCTTTGAATTTTTTAATTTTGTCGGAAATTGATATCCTATTATTTTTACAAAAATTATAAATATATTAAAAATCTCAATAAACCTAATAACAGGTCATTGTTAATAAATTCATTATTCTTATGGCAGATATATTCTTTGATTATATTAATACATCGGAAGAAAACTACGAGTCTGAAAAAGATCTAGAAAATATTTTTCTAAATCTTTTAGATCAAATAAGCCATAATTTAGATATTGATCCTGTAATAAACAAAGTGAAAATCTACGTTGAGGATGATATAATTGAAAGTCAAGATATCTTTTCATTAGGAACAAATAGAGACTATCATGGATCATCTGTAATACTGCATATATCACCAAAATATAAGAAATTTTATCAATTTATCATTTTAAGAGAAGTCTATTATTGTTTCTTACCATTGATATTATATGAAAATAAGATAATCAAAATTTTTATCAATATTATTATTCAAATTAATTTAAAAAAACATGAAGCATGCAAAGAATGGAGTCAAATAATAAAAGAGAATATCGTTGACCAAGAGTATTTAGATGCTCATTTTGATCTTTTGGGAAAATTCTTAGAAATACAAACAGAAGATAATGATAATCTTACTAAATTCTTTTTTAATTATGTAAGAAAGAATATTAATCTTTTAGAAAAGAAAACTGTGGATTTTTATGACGATTTATTTACCCAATTTATTTTTAAGATTTCTAAAACCATGAGAGATGATGAGATAATAGAAACTCTTAGAATCTTAATTAAGATATTTTATAATGTTAAGTCATATAAGGCACTTCATGAATATAAAAGACTTTTCTCTAAATTTAAAGAAGATGGAACAATTAAAACAGAATTGAGTCTTAGAAAATTTGTGCAAAATATGCGTTGGATTAAAAATTTCACAATTATTTCTCCATCATACAAAATTAATCATTTTCAGATGGGTGTGATTCCTTATATTCTTAAAATAGATTTCCATCCAAAAATCTCGAAATATAAAGTAAGAAATATACTTGAAAAATTTCCATTTCTACAAAATGTAAGAATCACGGAAAATGGATTTTCTACTAAAATGACGGGATATGAGATTCTCCCAAAACAATACAAAGAAGATTTTCTTTTGTTATTGAAAAAATTAGAGAATCAAGGATATATAACTAGAATTTATTGTATTGAATGTGACTATATTGAGAATAACCTAAATTTGAATTATTTTAGAGAATATCACAATGACAATATACTTATAAATAAAAATCATAAAAAATATAATAATGAATATGAAATCCAATTTAAACACAATTTAGAAAAAGATCCTCCCTTTTATCCCCTAAATCTTTTAGATTTCTTGATTATGGATAGTATTAGGTATTTTTCAATAACAGGTTTTGGATTTGATCCTAATAGAGAATCAATAAAGCAATTAAAAACAAAATTAATGAGTGAAATACTAAATCAAGCATCATTAATTAAAAATCTAAAATTAGAACTTAAAAAATTATATCAAAACGTTGATTTTAAAGATCATTTTTTATATATCTTAGATTATTTTAAAAATGCAGGGTCTTTCTTTGTTAAAGAATTTTTAGAGAGTATCACTGTATTATGTAAACAAATAGAAGAAATAATTTCAAATAATTCAGAAATATATAATATATCAACCTTTCAAACATTCGTAAATAAAAATAATTTATCCTTATTTCCTTATTATATAATTAATGATGAATTGAAAACGAAATTTATAAATACGTTAATTCCATTGTTTTTCAGCAATAAGGGATTATATAAAAAAGAAGTTAAAAAATACACCCTCTTTCTAACAATTTTTAAATTATGCTTTAATCTTAAAATCTTTAGCCTCAAAGCAATTGAAAAGATTACCAAAAACGAAGAGATGGTAAAAACTATTTATTCTAAAAAACAATTAAAATTAAATGAATTATATGAAACATATAAATCTCAAGAATTAACCTATGAAAAAATTGATAACATCATTGATAATTATTTAAATAGTGAGAAGCCGCTAATAAAACCCATTTTAATCAATACAATCCCTACAACTCATTTTGCAAAATATCATCTCTCTATCACTGTAAAAGATAATACAAATACAAGAAGGGTTATCGAAAAAATAAAATCCAATTTTCCCAGATTTTCTCTAACTCGTGGCAGTGATATTATTTCAAATGAAAAATTGAATCATATTGATATTTATTTTCCGAATATAGAAGTTGGAGAGAAGAAAAAAATAATTTTAATCCTTAAGAAATTATTCAAGGATGATCTAATTGATACAAGAAGAATGTTCTTTCATGGATGCCTTTTTGCTTATTCGTTAAAGGATTATTTTGATTTTGAAAACGCTAGTTTTTTCTATACAAAAGACTTATTTGAACAATATTACTTATTTATCAAAAAAATATTTGGTCAAGGTTTCAATAAAATAGAATATAATAAAGATTTTTATGAAGATTTAGGTTATAATAACAATAATTTTACTGATTTAATTGAAAATATACGAGATCGTGAATCTAGGGAGCAAAATAATTATAATATCAAAGATATTTATCAACTTGGTGAATTCCATCAAAATCTAAACATTTATTTATTAAATCAAGAAAAATATAAAATAATTAAGAAAAGCCCTTTTTTTAAAAAATATGTCAAAACTATAAAGTTTACACCCGCATTTCAGAATTTTGGATTATCAAATTATTATTTATGGTTAAAACCAACGCATTTTGATCAAATAGACAAAAAATTACTTTTTTCAAATACATTTCTATCAATCAAAAATCCAATTGAATTCGAGAAATCCTCTGATGCTTACCTAATAAATTATATTTTTCCATTTAGGCGTCCTAATGATAAATATATTAATTGGTTAGCAAAATCTAAAAAAATTATAGGAGAATATTTTTTCTTTTATATAAAAAAAATATATCATATTCTTCAATTTAACAATAATTTATCATCATCAGACTGGAATTTAAATGCTAAGAGATTTCAGAATTATTCAATGAATCTTCTATATAATAATCATTATAAAATTAAAAATCCATTCATTCGAGAATTTGATTTATCATCAATCTCAGACCAAGTTTATGATCCATCATCTGAAGAATTTAAATATTTATATAGTTTATTTAGCTTTAAACCCAAAAACATAAAATCTTTTTTGGGGAGAGAATCACATCATCTTATAGAACCATTTCATTCGTTACTTGAGAAAAACCTTATATTCCCATATTTAGATTTGAAAAATCTAGGATTTAAAGAGAAAATATATATTTTTATTCCAAAGATTAGTTTAAAGATGAGAGATTTATTAGTTAGGATCTTTAGTTATTTTAACTATGTATTTTTATACGAAATTAGTGGAGATTTTTACATAAAAGAAACAAGTAATATAAAAAGTTTTGAAACAGGGTTATTTGTTGAATTATATCTTCCAAATTGTGAATTCAGTGAATTTGAAAATACATTTTTTGATATTTTTAAACGTATTAACATTGGAAAGTATTTGATCCTTCATGATCTCGATAGAGCAAATATGGTAATATCTAATCTGTATGGAAATTTTAATTTTTTAAAAGAATATAATCCAATAAAAAATCTTGAATGGAATAAAAAAGATAAAATATGGATGAATTCTAAGTTATTTGATGAAAAATTTAATTTTATTTATCCTAAATTAAAGTTATAAAAAAAATTAACAAAATAAAATATTATAAAGTTATATATTCTGATTAATAAGTCGATCTTGTAATCTAATTTTGTTCGTGTTGATAGTAATATATTGTTAAAAATATCAGAATTTTTATTATTGTACTCAATTAATATATTGGTTAAGGATTACTTTAACAATATTAAGAGGTAGGTACGTTGATGAAAGTTCAATACCCTGATCATTTTGAAAGATACAGAAGTAGTTTTTCATGGAATAATAATGAAGAAAATATATTATATTACATTGAAAAAAATAGGGTAATAAAGAAAATTAGAGACTCTATTGCTGAAAAGCAAATTGAGAAAAGAAGGAACATTTAAATAGTTATAAGTAAAAATATTGTAATAATATTGAATTAGAACCAAATTGCTCTTCCTTTTATTCATTAAATTATTTAGAATTACCGATTTTCAACTATTTTAAGATTTAGAGATTCAATAAAAAGATAATTATTTTATTAGTTCATAGATTAAGATTAATTAAAAAATCAATCTTTTTGTTATTTATGAACATTAGAAAAGCAAGTGAAAAAGATATACCTAATTTGATTCAATTGATTATTGAATATAAAAAAGAACAGAATATCCTATTTGAAATCAATCAAATTGAAGAATTAAGAACGACTTTGGTTAATTCTATAAAAAATGAGGAAAATACACTGCTTGTTAGTATTGATTCTGAAAGTCATATTGTTGATGGATTTATAAATTTTCAT
>CAZBEU010000646.1:0-3040 GCA_964491005.1 uncultured archaeon
TATCTGGAAATGGGAGCGATTTCTCTTAGATAAATATGATTTATGTCATACTCCTACAAAAACTAAAAAAGATATGCTTTTAGAGTATAAATTTAAAGAACCAATCGTTGCTCTTACCAATGGGATTAGAGATTTTTATTTCTCAAATGTAAAAGAGAATGGAATTAGGGAAAAATATAATATAGTGGATAAAAAGGTATTAATATATGTTTCAAGATTATCTCCTGAAAAACATCCAATAAGAATCATTCAAACATTTAAAAATATAAAAGAAAAAGTACCTAATGCTCATCTATTGATGGTTGGAAGTGAAGGACCTTCAACTGACGCTGTAAAAAAAATCGTAGATAATAACAAATATAAAGATTTTGTTTCATTCGCTGGAAGAGTACCATTCGAAGATTTATTACGTTTATATAAAACTGCTGATGTTAGTTGTTTATGGTCTCTAATTGAAGCTGAGGGATTAGTCCTATTAGAAGCTATGGCTCAAGGAACACCTAGTGTTGGTACTAACGCAAGTGGGATTGCAAATATAATAAGACATGGAGAAACTGGATATTTAGCAGATAACTTAAAACAATTTGAGGACTATGTTGTTAAATTATTAAAAGATGACGATCTTCGAAAAGAATTTGGAAAAAATGCAAGGAATATTGCTGAAAATTATAGACTTAAAGAAATAGCAAAAATATGGATTAAATTATATAAATTTACTCTTGAAGATTTATATCCTTTACGATATTATAGAAAAGAAAGAAAAAGGAGAGTTGAATTAGTAAAAGAATTTGTTAAAGACCTCCCTAACGTATATTTTTAAAATAATACTAAATAGTTAGAAATTATTTATTTCTCTAATTTTTATTAATTTTTGATAACATTTATCACAAAATCTAATTGATTTATTATCTATTCCTTCAATCTCTCTTGAGAATGTCATAACACATAAATTATTATCACAATGTTCTGGTCCTATAATAAGGTGACCAAGTTCATGAGTAGTTTCTTTTATTAAACGGAGCTCTAAAATAGTTCTATTTTTAGTCCTATTATAATATTCTTCTTTTAATTTAAGTGAAGATACAACACAGCAATTATGTCTTATATGAGCCTCACCAAAAAGGAAAATAATATTACTATTATTGCTTGAATAAAGAGGTAAATCTGTTATTGCTAATATCATATCAAGTTGGTTCGACTTAGCAAGATTAATTAGTAGTTGGTATATTTTATTTGTTGGATGTAATTCTAATAATTCTGTTGTGTTCTCTATTTCTTTTAATTCTCTTTTAATTCCTTTATTAAAGACTTCTTTAGGAAATTTATATCTTCCTAAATTATATATATTAAAGAAAAAGGAATCAAATTTTTGTTCTATATTATGTTGAATTTTTTGAATTAGGTTTAGATTAAATTTACCTATAGAAACTATTCCCAAATGACATGGTAAAGAGATATTTAATGATGAAGGTTTAGATAATTCAAAATCTTCTTTTGTTGATATTCCAAATCTTAAAACATAATTTTTAAATTGATATAATTTTCTCTTTAATTTTATACGGCTTTTCTGTATCTTTTTTTCATATTTTTGTATTTTCTTTTGTAAACTCTTATATCTTGCCATCTTGAGAGAATTAATTTAATTCTTATATTCTAAATAGAAAAATCATTTCAATAATAAAAATACTTAATTTATAATATTAAATTTTTAAGTATAAATAAAAATATAATGTCATTAATTAAGGTTTTAATTGAATAATCCATTTATAAGAATTAAATCTTGTTTAATATTATTTTCAATTATATGGTGTATTATTATTACAGATAGAAATGAAAAAAAAGATGACAATTCTGAAGAAATACAATCTGAAATAGATCAAAAAGAAATAATTACAAAAGAACCAGTTCCCCATTTTTTTCCAACATTTAGAATAAAAAGAAATCTTTATTCTCTTCCTATCATAACGGCTGTTGTATGTTCAGCAATATTAGCTTATATTGCTAGTTATTTTCCAGATCTAAAAGGTTCAGGGGCATATATCCCTGAAGATGATCTAGGAATCGTAGCAGGACTTATAAATGGTATTCTTTTTACAGGTTTTGCCGTATTCTTTGCGTTTATAATTATATATTTGGTTAAAAAAAAGGGTATTAATGTATTAAAATACATCTTTGGAGCAAGTATGGGTTTTATCTGTTTCTTTTTAACATGGTTATTTGGAGATATGATTTTATCTCTTATATTTTATGGAGGATTGTTCGCTGAATCAGATACTCTTAATTTAATATATATAATACTTTATATCATCCTTCTTATAACCTATGCTATGTTCAGTCTAATATTAATTTATAAATATTTCACAACAAAGTCCCTATTTATTAAGAATTTTACAATTCTTTATGTAAGTGTTTTAACTGGGGCTATGCTTGGTGCATCTATGCCTTATTGGACAACATTTGCTATATTAATTGGAATTTCCTTATGGGATTTATTTGCTGTTCTTACAAAAAAAGGACCAATTAAACAAATGATAGATTTGATGTCTGAAAGTAAAAGTGAAGAATTAGATAGTCAAGTAAAAAAAGGAGAAGCAGAATATGATACTTCAAAATTAGAAATTGGCATTGGAGATTTTGCTTTTTATAGTATGTTGACATCTGCAGCATTAGTAATTACAGGAAATATATATGTTATGATTTTTTCCGCAATTGCGATTATTATAGGAACTGGAATTACAATACAAGGATTAAAAAGAAATAAAATTTTACCTGGACTTCCGATTTCAATTTTCCTTGGTATAGGAACTTTATTAATTTCTTGGGCAATTATTGAATTTCTAATATAACCTTTATTTACAAAAATAATTTTATTAGTTATTATAAAAGTTGAAAATAAAACAAAAAATTAAAGACTGGAGTGAATTAAATATTTCTAAAAAAAATAATCATCTTACACCAGGATTTAAAAAAATAATTGAGTATATGAATTATAAATTGGAAAAAAATACTCCTATTGATATTGCAAAAATAGTTGATGATA
>CAZBEU010000647.1:0-2934 GCA_964491005.1 uncultured archaeon
AATAACTTATTATTTTTAATTATCTCAAATGCTCTCATTCATCATAGAAATAGAGATTCAATTCTATTCTCATTATCTATATAAGTAGTAGATTAATGGAACAGATTTTTTTTTTCTTCCTAAAGATAAACTAAATAAAAATATTCTTTAATTTTTCATAATTTTTATGCATAATAATTACATCTGAAGATTTTGAATATAACTGATTTTTATGGTCACGGAGAGACTTAAAGATATTTCTTATGCTATCAGAGATATTGCTATTATTGCTGATGAAGTATTGAAGACCGGGAAAGAAATATATAATTTAAATATTGGGGACCCCGTAAAATATGATTTTATAACTCCTCACTATATATCCCAAGCCTTAGCAGAAGCAACATTTTCAGGACAAAACTTTTATGTAGATTCACTTGGAGTTCCTGAACTAAGATATGAGGTATGTAAATATGAACAAAATAAAAATTCAATTGAAATTACTCCTAATGATATTCTAATAACTTCAGGAGTTACAGAAGGGTTATTTTTCCTTTTTGCTGCATTATTAGAAAAAAAAAATGAAATCTTAGTTCCTGGACCTTCCTATCCAATATATATCACATATTCAAAATTTTTTGATGGTGTACCCGTAGAATATGAACTTAATGAACTAAATAATTGGGAACCTGATATTGATGATTTAAGAAAAAAAATATCAGATAAAACAAAAGCAATTCTAATTAATTCTCCTAATAATCCAACAGGTGTATTATATAGTTCAAAAAATATAAAACAAATAATTAATTTAGCAGGAGAATATTCTATTCCCATTATTTCAGATGAGATATATGATCAAATTGTTTTCGAAAAAAAATATTCATGTCCGGCAACTTTTACTAATGATATACCTATTATAGGTTTAAATGGATTTTCAAAAGCGCATCTTGCAACAGGATGGAGACTTGGATATCTCTATTATTATGATCCAAATAAACAGCTAGTAGAATTGAAGCAATCAATCGAGAAAATGGCCAGAGCAAGACTTTGTGCAAATTCAATCGCACAATATGCTGCAATTGAAGCTTTAAAAAATCCAGGACCACATACGGATGAAATGGTAAAAAAACTGAGAGAAAGACGTGATTATTCTTATAAAAGATTAATTAAAATCGAAGGAATCTCATGCAATAAACCTGATGGTGCTTTTTATTTATTTCCTAAATTAGATTTCAATATTCTTAATAAATGGAAAAATGATAAAGATTTCGTAATTAATTTACTAAAAGAAACAGGAATTTGTACTGTTTATGGAAGTGGATTTGGTGATTATGGATTAAACCATTTAAGAATGACATTTTTACCAGATCTTGAAAAATTAGAGATAATATATGATCTTCTTGTAAAATTTGTTAAATAATATCTATAAATATATTAAAAAAAATAAATAATAAAAAAAAAGATTATAAATATATTGGTCCATTAAAACTCCATGTATTATTTATTCCCATATTATCGTAAATTAATGGAGATTGCAAAATACCTATTAGTTGAGCCAGACCAGATGGTATATAATTCATTGCATAGTTAAATGCTCCTTCTATTGATACACTCTGATTTAATTTATACCAAAATTGGTGAAAAAACCATGACCCAGCAAAACCATCTAAATTTGTATTATCGCGCCAATACCATGATAAATTATCAGATGATGATGAAATTAAAATAGAATTAGGAATATCATACCAACTATTACCTATGTTTTGATTTTCATTTAAAAAATTACCACTATAACAAAAATCAGCATTAATCATCATTCTTTTAACATTAATTTCTTTAACTAGCGTATAAAACTCTAATTCAGTTATGTAACTATCATCTGCTTCGAAATGAAAAGTGGCATTATTATCTGAAAGTATAGAATTCGATCCATGATCTACCATATAGATTATTAATTGATCTTTTGAATTAAGCTTGGAAGCAAATGATCCAGAAATTGATATATTTAATTCTTGTTTAAATCTTGTAGCATTAACATTATCATTTTCTACATCAATAATTACATTAGTAAGATCATTCGAAATACCATCTGTAGCATTAATATCTATTATATAATCTCCTGTGTGATATAACATTATAAAGATATTATCATCTGTATATCCATGAAACTTAAGTGACCAGTATACTTGTAGTGCTTGAGCGGGAAATCCATCTGAATCTATACTTGTTGTTGGTGAACTTGATATTGGAGGTGGTGATATTTTTACTACTTTTGCATCATCAAACCATACTTCTGCCATATCATCCATAATTCCTTCAACAGATAGGACAAGATGTAGTTGAGTTATAATATTATTACTTGAAAGGTCATTTACAGTACCAGTAACATTAAGGTAAATCCATTGAGCTGCTGTAGTAGAAATATTAGCTGACCAATCAGTTCTGACTAAATAATCTGTTGAATTAAACCATCTTAATCCAATCCTAATACCTGGTGCTCCAACTATTACTGGAGTATTAACCCATGCAGAAAAATTATACATAGCATAATTAATTAATGGATAAAAATTTGTCCAATTATAGATATATTCCATATGCACATAGCCATTTGGATTGGGATTAGTATTTGCAATTAGTTGTACAATACCAGGATTACCATCCGGACCGTTAATACCATTATCTTGTCCTCCATATCCATTAGTAAAGTTTTTAATCCAATTTCCTTCATTATCAAATTTTCCATCAGATCCATTATTAAATCCTGGTTCATCATCTTTTCGATAAAAATCATTAGCACTACAAACAATAAATGCTTTCCTTTCTCCGATTGTTTCATTTGGAGGAAATAAGAGATTTTTAAAATACTTAAAAAAAAAAATTGTTCTAAATGATATTATGATTAAAAAAGATAAAGTACATATCATAATTGATAATAGAGAAAAAAAAATAATAGAAATA
>CAZBEU010000648.1:0-4144 GCA_964491005.1 uncultured archaeon
AATCCTAGATTATTGGGATATCTTGAATTACAAGGTTTTGAAAATGGATATTATGTATATGAACTATCTATGAGTGATGATATTTGTTATGTTGGTGTGGGTAATTATGGACTTCAATGTGTAGATATTACAAATACTCAACAGGCTATGGGAGTTAGCATTGGAATTACACCATATCACGAAGAGGATTTTATTATTCGGGATAATATTGCTTACATTGTCGGAGATAGCATTACATTATTGGATATTAGTGATCCCCTGAATCCAGTACGAATAACTGAACTTTATCTTCCATCAAATGCGTATAATATTGTTTTAAATGGAAATATTGCAATTTTAGCATGTCACGATAAAGGATTACAATGTGTAGATGTAAGTGATCCTTTTAATCCTATATTGATAGGAAATTGCAATATTTCTGGAAATGCTAAAAATATCAAAGTTCAAAATAATATTGCTTATATTGCATGTCGTGATATGGGCATAAGTATTGTTGATATTACAGATCCCTTCAATCCCTGGGTACTAACAGAATATTATACACAAAGAACGGCACTTTTTATTGAAATTCTTGAAAACACACTTATTATTGGTGATGATTTAGGTTTATTATTTGTTGATATAACCAATCCTTTAGAACCGATTACAATTGGTACATATGATGATTTAGGATATACAGATTATTTTACTATTCAAGATAACTATGTCTATATAAGTGCATCTTCAAGATATAATATCTTAGATATTCAAGATCCAACCAACCCTGTTTTTATTGGGAGTTATAGTACAGGTTTTACAGGTGCATCTATAAAAATATATAATAATGATATATATACTGCTGAATTTTCAGAAGGAGTTGTTCATTTAGATTTGAGTGATCCTTATAATCCTTCTTTTGTAAGAAGGTATGAATCATTTGGAGAGGCAAGGCAAATAGAAAGAAAAGAAAACTATCTTTATATACTAATTGAAATAGGATTACAAGTTATTGATTTAAATTATCCTATTCTTCCAGGAAAAACTTATTTTAAAAATATAGAATATAATAGTCAAACTGGGGACGTTCATTTGCAATGGACTGAAGCTTTAAATACAGAAATTTATACAATATATCGTGATACTTCTCAAATAATAGAGATTAATGATGATATACAATTAATTTCAACAACAACAAATCTAGAATATATTGATAATATAGAAGAGGATGGAACCTTTTACTATGCTATTACAACAACAAATAATGATGGTGTTGTTTTATCAAATTGTCGTGAAATTAATACAGTTTTCTTAGGTTTAGTTTCTCCGATACTAGCACCAATAGTTCCATTTCCCTCTACGGATGGAAAAGTATGCTTAACTTGGAATGATGTTCCTCGAGCAGAAGAATATCTTATATATAGATCTACATCACCAATTACTCAAATAGATGATGATGTGATACTTCTGGCAACTCAAACAGAGACAATGTTTATTGATACGATAAATACAGATGGTATGTATTATTATGCTATAATTGCTCAAAATGCAATAGATACCTCTTCATTATCAAATTGTGAAGCTATAGACGTATTGATTACCCCTCCTGAAGAAAATACACCAATAGAACATCCAAATATTCCCTTTATCGATATTATTTTAGAACCATTATTACAATATGATATAGGAATGGATATATGTGTTGACGATCTGGGAAATCTCTATGTAGTAGGAATGGTAACTGATTTAAATACGGGAGAATCGGATGTATATCTGTTTAAATTTAATATTATGGGCGAAATAGTTTTCGAATGTATATGGAATTCAGGTCCAAATGAATATGCAACTGGGATTGCCCTTGATTCAAAAGGAAATATCTATGTTACCGGAACAACAGATAGTGGTTCGGGAAATAATAATATCTTTCTCCTAAAATATAACTCAAATGGTGAGTTAATATGGGATCTAATAAGGGGAGCAGAGAATAATGAAGAAGGAAATGATGTAGCAATAAATTCTAAAGATGAGATATTTATCACAGGAATAACAAATAGTTTTGATTTGACTTCTACAGAGATTTGTTTAATTAAGATAAATCCATCAGGTAATGTTGATTGGTATAAAACTTGGGGAACTAATAGTGATGATATAGGAAATGCTTTAGTGATTGATAATTTAGATAATATCTATATTACGGGAACAGCAAATAATGATGTATGTGTATTAAAATATAATTCAGAAGGAATTTTAATTTGGAATATGGTATGGGGAGGTGAAAACAACGATTTTGGACAAAGTATTGCTATGAAAAGTTCATCAGATTACATTTATATAACAGGATCTACACAAAGTTATGGAAGTGGAACATCAGATATATTCCTTCTTAAATTAGGTATAGATGGACATTTCTATTGGGCAGTAACATATGGTGATGAAGGATGGGAAGAGGGTAAAGACCTTACAATTGATTTATTTGGAAATATTTATATAATTGGAAATATTGGAATCCCTCCTTCACATACAGGAATTGTTATCCTAAAATTTAGACCATCAGGTACTTTAGTCTGGAATTATATTATAGAGCAAGAGACTCAAACAAAGATTGCAACATCTACTCTTTCTTTTGCTTCAGATATCAATTCAGATAATTTAATGGCACAAAGTATTTGTATTGATAATTTTGGAGCTGTATTTATAACAGGAAGTTCAGATTCTTCAGATAACCTCATGTTAAATAAAATTGAATATTCAGATGGAGATTCAAAAATGGGTGATGTAAATGGAGATGATGCTGTTAATATTGTAGATGCATTATTGGTTGCGCAATATTATGTTGGATTAGAACCTTCTGAATTAATACATATAGAACTTGCTGATGTCAATAATGATGGAATTGTTGATATCGTTGATGCTTGGCAAATTGCGAAAAATTTTGTGTCTTAATTTCTTTTTTTTTTTTTTCCTTTATTTTTAAAAATTTTAAAATCTCAAGATAATGAATCTATAGTTTACCTTTACTAGAAGGAATTTCATCAGATACTATTCTTTTCGCTTGAGAAATTGCTTTTGCTAATGCTTTAAAAGCCGCTTCTACTTTATGGTGTTGATCTTCTCCATATAAAACATGAAGATGTAAATTTATTTTAGCATTTTCAGCAAATGAATTAAGAAAATGTAAGATATCTTCAACAGCAATATCCTCTATATTACATTCTGTTAATTTTAGATCCAAAATCAATGCTTTACGACCAGAGAAATCTACAATACAACGAGCTAAAGATTCATCCATTGGAATAAACGCTGAACCATACCGATTAATTCCTTTTTTATCACCTAAAGCATTAGAAATACATTGACCAAGTGAAATTCCGACATCTTCAACAATGTGATGTGTCAGATCACCTTCAGCCTTGATATCTAAATCCATCCCAGAATGTTTTGATAATAATATAAGCATATGATCTAAGAATTTTACTCCTGTATCAATATTATTTTTACCTAAACCATCTAAGTTTAATTTAATAGAGATATTTGTTTCAGAGGTATTCCTTTTTATTTCGGCAGTCCTATACAATTTTAATTCACTTTTTTTGGTATAAATAAATCTAGATAAAGCTTTATTTTAATTTAATTAAAAAAGTTCTCAATGTATTCTTGATGCTTTTTTTCTAGAAGGTAAAGATCATAGATATCAAAATCTATTTCTTTCTGGATTCTTTGATTTTCTTTATTTTTAATATTATTTTTTAATTGTAACAATTTTTGGATGTTATTTCCAATTCTATTTGCTTTTTCTTTTTCAATTTGACTTTCAGGAATTTTAATTGGAAGTTGTCTTATTTTTTCAATCAAAATACGTGGAAATAACTTTTTATAAGAACCAAATAATTTTATGTAATAAAATGACAATAAATGAGAGTTTATCAATCCAAGCAGATAATAATTATTTAAACTACTAAGATCTGATTGCTTAATTTTTAAGTTATAGAAACTTTGGGAACATAAACATATTTTTTCAATATATGTAGCGCACAATAAACTGCCTTGACCGATTTGCCTGATTATGATTCTGTCAATATAATTATCAAAATTTTTGTATTGGATTCCTTCTTTTTTTATATTGATATATTTATATTCTTTAATATAATATCGGTTAATAGAATAGATA
>CAZBEU010000649.1:0-5886 GCA_964491005.1 uncultured archaeon
CTGGCTTAAGAATGAGTTTGAGAACTGATCTATTACAAATGGCAAAGTCAAAATTATTAGAACTTACTGTAATCCATGTTACAAATGAAGAAAATGAAGCAATGATGATGGCTGATAGGATTGCCATGATGAATCATGGAAGAATCATTCAAGTAGGAACTCCTTATGAGATTTATTACCAACCAAAAACGTTCTTTGTAGCTAATTTTATGAGTGAGATCAATTATTTTGAAGGTATTGCCTGTAAAGAAAAGGAATTATCATGGAATATTTATAAAAAATCCAATCAAGGTGATAGATTCTTTGAAAAAATTCAAAAAGACTCTATTCCATTACCAATTGAAATTGAAGATAATATATTATTCGTTTCTTATGTTCAAAAAATATTATATGATACTATTAAAGAAAAGGATAAAATATTACTGGTTGTTAGAGCAAATCATATGAAAATACGATTAGGAAATAGAATTCAAGAAAAACACAATGCACTTCTTGGAAAAATTTCTAGAAGGAAATTTATGGGTGTTTTTTACAGATTTGAAATAACAACTAAAATTAAAAATGAAGAAAAAGTAATTATAGTGACAATTCCAGCAACATCTGAAATACATAAAACTTTTCTGGAAGAATTAGAGGTTACAATATATTTTCCAAAAGAATTAGGAATTGTTTTTGATCATCCCGGTGAGGATGAAATAAATAAAGTATTAAAATTAACATAAAAAAAAGGAATAAAAAATGAGTTCATTATATGAATGGTTTAAATCTAGAAATGAAGAAAGTGCAATTAATAAGACATTAGTTCATATGAAAAAGGTACTTGAAACAGTTGTTGAGTTTGAAAAGGGATTATCCTTTTTTATCGAAGAAAAAAATACAAATCTTGCAATAAAAGTTTTTTCGAGGGTTGGGATATTAGAACATCAAGCAGATGCGATAAGAAGAAATATATTAAATATGATATCAAAAGCTGAACTTCCTTCTAAAATACGTGAAAATCTTATGCATCTAGTAGAAAGAATTGATGATATTGCAAATGCAGCAAATGCCAGTGCTAGGATTTTTATATATATGAATCATGCCGATTTCTTTAGCTTATATAAAGATGTTCATGAAAATATTTTAAAAATGGCTAGAATTTCAGTTGAAGCTGTTAAAAAAGTAAATTTTATGGTTAATAGTTTATTATCAGTAGAGAAATCCGAGATTCATGATATTGGAGAAGAAGTTAATCTTTTAGAACATAAATGTGATGAATTACAATTTAAAATAAATAGAATTCTAGTTTCTGATCATCCTAATATAAATCCTTTTAGCGCAATTGAAATTTATAATTGTATTTCAATAATAGAAGCAATAACGGATAATGCCGAAGATGTAGCCGATTATATTATTATGCTTATGGCTTCTAAAAAATCCTAATATTTTATTTAATTGACTTATATAATATATTTTTTTTTATTTTCTATAAAAGGATTCTTTAAAAACTTATAAAAATGTTTCAAATTAATATATTATCAAAAAATATAAACCAATAGAAGTTTTAAAATGGACTCATATGAATATTTACCAGAAGCAGAAATCAAACCACGAGGAATAATCTCAATAAAATTTTTAGAATTAGGAGTTAACACATTCAGAAAAGCATGTGATTTTGTTCATAATAAGGCTTATGGATATAATAGTAATTATGATGATAAAATGATATTCTTTAAAGAGAATATGGGAACATGTACGACCAAACATGCGACAATCGCTGGACTTGCTGAGGAATTAAATATTTCCCTCTATAAATATGTGGGTATCTATAAATTTACGGAAGAGATTTCCAAGGGAGTAGATGATATCCTAAAAAAATATGGTCTTCCCTATGTTCCAATGATACATTGCTTTTTAAGATATAAAGACTTTAAATTTGATCTTACTGAAGGCAACAAAAATGGTAAAAAAAAAGAGATAGATGATTTTATCCATATTGAAAAAGTCATTCCATTTATTAGTAGAAAGGATGAATATTTATTATTTAAAAGAGTTTTAAAAGAAAGAGTTCTTATAGACAACGAAATGAAAGATATAAAAGAAAGAACAATATTGAAAGCAAGAGAAGAATGTATTAAGTTATTAAAAAAGAATTTAGAAGATGAATGCTAATATCATCTTTTTATTTTTTTAATACAATTTAAATAATACTTTTCCCTACAACACTTTTATGTGGTTTTTTGCCTAATAATTCTAATATTGTAGGTACTATATCAGTTATTTTACAGAAAGGAATTTCCATTTGTGGTATATCTTCTGAACCCGAAATAATTAATGGAACAATTGAACTTTCTCTCATTCCTATATCATGTTTAAATATATCATTATTTTTTTTTTTGCCATGAACGATATTATATGTTAAATTACCCTTTGTGCTTACTATTATATCTGCACTTCTTGGATTTTTAAAATGGCGACAAATTAAATCGGGATATAATGGATAATCTAAATGATAAGTCGCTTCTAACCATTCATCAATAGTATGATATTTTCCATCTAATAATTTCGAAGCTTTTTCATCTTTATTATATCCAAAAATATCTATACCGCTATTATTATCACATGTATATCGAGTTTTCATAGTTTTACAAGATCCTAAAGATTCTAAAGTTCCTTCAATTACTTTTCCATTGTTTATAAATTTCCTTTTTAATACTACTTTATTTTTACCATCAGTAGTGTAATTATCATTAGAATATAACAGTTCTACACCATCAATTTTAAATAATTCATTGGTTAAATCTATTTTCTTTGAGCCATATTCTTTAAGTTCTGAAAATGTTGGATAGTACCAGATTTTATCTATTATAATATCAGATTTTCCCCTAAAATAAAAAAATCCAACACCTCCAAATTCAGCAATATTAACATTGCTTTTAATATTTCTTTTTAGATGGAAATTCTTCAAATTAAATGCCTTGATTGTTTTATTTAGATGACCTACCTTTTTTGCTCTATAATTACCATGATCAGATGTAATTGCTATTATTGTATCATCTAACAACCCTAAAATATTTAATTCTTTAATCAATCTTCCCAAGACTGCATCAATATGTAGCAAATTAAGTTTATATCGGTTGTCCTCATTTCCATATTTGTGTAACAATATATCTGGACTCATCAACCATAAAAGTGAACAGATTGGTGGTTCTTTTATATCAAAATATTTTTTTGGATGTCTAAAAGTATCTAATAATTTATTAATTACAATATTATTAGCCCGAGCCATCATTTTTGAGATATTAATTGTATTTTTAATATACAAATAAAATAGAATTAGTTTTAGTTTATTTTCTGGAAAAAAATAATCTGTTCCTCTATTTATAAATTGAGTTATACTTGATTTATTTCCATTTTCTATCATTTCTAATAGAGTTTGACAGTTATCTCCAAGGTCTTTATTCATTCTAAAAATGTCTAAATGATTAGAACCATAATTTCTCAATATTGGTGGAGATGTATCTCTTCCCATCCAATTATATCCTGGAACTCCATGACATAATTCATTCTTATAATTTCCAGTATAAGTTCCTGTAATAATTGACACTTGAGTTGGATATGTGATAGAAGGAAAATCTGTTACACAATTTTTTGAAAAAACTCCCTTTTCAATTAAAAATTTAAGATTTGGTAATAATCCTTTATTTACCAAATAAAATAATTGATCAGACCGTAGATCATCAATAATACAAAGTATAGTTCTGTTTATTTTATTTCTCATTGTAAATATTTATAGTAATTTTCTTTGATACTTGAATTTCTCTAGTTAAATAAATAAGAATCTAATAAGGAATTTTTGTTTTTAAAAAAAGTATATCTCTATAATATTATTTCTTTATTGATTATTAAAACATTATATCAGGATTGTTTAATTATTATATATCGTAGATATAAAAATAGAGCCCCTGGAGGGATTTGAACCCTCGACCTTTTGATTACAAGTCAAATGCTTAATCCTACAAGTATATATTAGTTGTAGATATACCACCTAAGCCACAGGGGCATAATAAAAAATTATCAATATATAAAAGTTCAGATTAATTTTTAATTTTCCGGTTTTTATAACATATTATTTAAATACAAATAATTAAAAAGATAAGTTTCTTCATATTAATCAGAAAATAATATAAAAAAAGAGGTCTTATAGCTAAATTGCCATCGAAAGAAGAAATTACAGAACTCGCATACAAACGTTATAAGAGTGGAGAATCCTATGATAAAAGTATATGGTATTTAGCATATTACACCTTAAAAATAAATAAAAACATAAAGAACTCAGGAACAATTCAACCACTTGAAACAGACAATCTCGTTTTATTACTTAGGGATAGTGTAGATGGAATCCTCATTGAACCTTCTGAAGAAGAAGTTAGAGAATTGGCAGAGATTTTATATTATTCTCAACCAGAAAAAAGTAAATTACATTGGTTTATTGCAGAAAAATTACTTTTACTTGGCGAAATCGAAGCTATTCTTTATAATAAGAGATGCTAGAATCTTATTTTTCTTATTTAGAGTATAAAGTAAGTTTAAAAATTCATATTCTTCTTTCTTTAGAGTATGACCTAACAATCTTTTATAAAAACATTTCTTTTAGAAATCAGATAAATCCAAGGTAAAATCCTTTAATTAATAATAAATAATAATTCTATAACAAAAAAATTATTACATCAATTAAGGTTTTTAATTTGGCTAAAAAAACATCTAAAAAGAGTAAAAAAATTGAAAAAGAACAGACCTCTCTTTTTTCTTTTGTAGAATCGAAAGATAAAATAGAACAGAAAAAAAAAAAAGTTGAAAAAAAAGAAATTAAAGAAAAGACTGAAGAGATAGAAGATAAAGATAAAAGCCAAGAAACAACAATTCAAGAAAGAAAAGAAATATCAATTAGTACTGAGAAATCTACCAAACCTATTCCAGAAAAGCTTTTTTATAAAGAAGAATCGTTTAGATTTGGATTAAAAGCATCAGATATAAAATTAGAGAACATATTAAGAGAAAATGTTACTTCAAAATATCTCAGATATCTAAATGAAAAAAATGAAATTATTAAAAATCTTAAAAGAGGGTTATTACTCGATGTAGATTATGATGGAAGTTTGAATAAAGCATATTGTAAATTCTATGATTTAGATACAGATGAAATTAAAATATGGATAGATACAACAAATCATTCTCCTTATTGTATAACAAAAGTTCCTAAAAAAAATCTTGAAAATATTAATAAACTAAGAGAATTTCCGGGATTTAAAGGATTCGAAGAAATAAATAAATATGATTTGCTGAAAGATGAAGAATTAAAAATAACAAAGATATATGGTAAGACTCCAACGGATATTGGAGGTTCTGGAATTAATATTAAAAATATTATAAAAGAACATGGTTTTAATGTTTGGGAAGCGGATATACGCTATCATATAAATTATATTTATGATTTGGGACTGGTTCCAGGTATGTTTTATACTATCCAAGATGGAAAAATAAAAAAGTTAAAAATTAAAACTAATGAAAATGAATATGATCGAATGATAAAAGAACTAATTGATGAGTTTAAAGATGAATCCAAAGAATTACGACAATTTACGGAAGAAAATATAGATCTCTTCTTAACTCCTATTCCCAATTTAAAAAGACTCGCTCTTGATATTGAAGTAAATGTAGGTCTTGAAGATTATAAAATTCCTGATCCTACGTTAGCAAAACAAGAAATCATTAGTATATCATTTGTTTCCAGCGATGGACTAAAATTGGTATATGTTTTAGAGAGAAAAGGATATTCTTTTAAAGAAAATCATGAAAAATTACCAAAAGATACGAAAGTAATATATTTTAAAAATGAAAAAAATT
>CAZBEU010000650.1:0-2312 GCA_964491005.1 uncultured archaeon
GTGTTTTAGTTTATACCCAATATACTAATCAGTCGGGTGAACTTCCTAATACATTAGATGCTATTAATCAGACTTATGGTGAATGTAATTATGAATATCTTACAGATTATACAAATTTAACAATGCAATTATCTGGAAAAGATGTTTTTCTTATTCCAGAACAAGAAAAATCTGATTTTTCAACATGTCAGACAATTGGACTTAATTGGTCAAACACGCTTAAGAGCTTTATAAATAATGGTGGAATTGTTATTTTATTAGATTATGGTGGAGAGACGTATAATATATATCATTCATCAGAATTAATGATAATTATGGATTATGATGATTGTACATATGAGGATACAACTTATATAAATCAAAATAGTCCTCTTACAATAGGTATTAATGGAAATTTTACTCTGCCCGATGGTTCACATTGTTATGATACAAATGAAATTGAATCAGTTGTAGAATACAACTCATATCCTGTTGTTATACATAAATTAATGGGTAAAGGACATATTGTTCTTATGGGTATTGATTTTTTTGATGTGATACCTGAAGCTTCTATAATTTTAGGTAATGCTATTGGGTTGAGTCCAAACCAAAGTGGAGGAATTCCTGGATATGATATGAATATACTCATAGGATTAGGTATTTTCTCAATAGGAATAACTTTGATAATGTATAAAAAAAGATTTAAAATTAATAATTAGATTATCCTTTTTTTTTTTTAAAGAATTTTAAAATAAAAGATAAATAAAAAAGATTTTACTTATAAAACGCCCACAGCGGGATTCTCATCACATGTAGAAAATACATATTGTTTTGAACCCGCGTCGCAGGAGTGACAGTCCCGAATGCTGGACCGGGCTACACTATGTGGGCAGAGTATTTATTGTAAAAATTAATTTTTCAATTACAATAGTATGATAAGAAATAAAATAAAATATAAAAATTTTATCTCTTTTTAGGTTTGATTAGTATAGTACAAAAAAATCCTTTTTTTCCAATAAATTTTTTAGAGATAAGGTATCTTATAATTATAGATCCTAGTTTGTTTTAAAAATAAATACTTATTAACCAAACTCATGGGCTTGTAATCTAGTCTGGATAGGGTACCCGGCTTCGGACTGGGATTTTTTATAGAGATATTCTATAGAACCCGATGTCGCAGGTTCGAATCCTGCCAGGCCCATTATTTAATTATAGAATAGCAATTTCATTTTCTTTTCTCATAAAATTACTCGAAATTTTCTCTAAAATATACCCATCTTCTTTTAAATTACTAATTATTGAATTTTAGAAACAAATTTTTCAAGAAAATTATTAATTTGATCCCAATCACGAAAATCTTTTCTTTCACCTACAACAATATGTTCTGGATCTTCTTTACCTGCCATCTTTAGCATTTTTTGCATTAATCCGCTTAACTTTGTTGTTTCAGATAGATCGTATACTCCACCAAAAGCATCATACATGATATTATCTCCTAAATTTATACCCATTTTCTCAAATTTATTTAGTATAAATTTTTCAATAGCCTCATTCCTTTTTTCTTTTTCTGAGGCCAAGCCCGAACTTAAGAAAATTCCTACTATGAAATTCTGATTATTATTAATTATATTCATATTTTTTGTTACAAATTTCTTAACATGTTTTGTCCATTTGCCAATAGAGATACCCGTTCCTATTAGAATTCCTGAATAATCATTAAAATTTAATATTTGTTTTTGTTTTGATTTTAAATTTAATATATCAACTTTATATTTTTTTTCTTCCAATTGTTGCTTAAATTTATTAGAAATTTCTTCCGTACTGCCCCAACGAGAACCATATACTATCAATATTTTTTTTGACATAAAATTAATAATAAAGAATGATTATTTAAACTGATCTAGTCCAAATTTTATATTAATTTTATCATTATGATAAAAAATAATCAAAACTTCGTCTTCGTTCCCTTTCTAAAGCTTGTCCAACAAATCGAATATAAGTCAGAGATGGTTGGGATTAAAGTCATTCGAACAAGTGAAGAGTATACGTCCCAGAAGTGTTCTTGTTGTGGTGTTGTTCGTAAGTCATATCGGAAATATCGGGGCTTATATGTGTGTAAGGATTGTGGAATGGTCTTAAATGCTGATGTGAATGCATCAATAAATATTTTACAAAAAGAAGTCCCTAAATCCCAATGGATAGGGGATAGAGGGTGTCTGAGCCGCCCATTAGTGTTAGAAATTAGTTGATGTTTAACCTAAGAATCTCACTCCTTTACAGTACCGAGTATTTTTTTGTTACATTTTTCATCACTTCCCTTAATTCGTAAATAT
>CAZBEU010000651.1:0-2647 GCA_964491005.1 uncultured archaeon
CCTTCATTATTAACCAAAATTCGAGATGATAAAATCTCAGTATAACCTATTATAGGATTTACTATCTTATCATTATAATTCTTAATGAATTTGTATATTTCACGAATTTTATCAATTTTATCTTCAATATTTATCTTTTGAGGGTCTATTTGAGGAAGTATTGTCTTATCTAACTGCCAACCTTCATTTATTTTTAATTTGTTTTCTATTTCTGATGATCTTGGAAACATTGATTTGATTTCTTTTATTTGAGATAAATTATCAAAAGCAACTTCTCTCCATTTTCCTACAAAGGTTCTTCCTACACATCCCATTTGATTACTATTCTGAATAATTTCATCCGATCGTGTTTTTCTAATTTTTAAAGAGGATGTCTCATCATATAAAATATCAAAATATTGATTTTTCCTTTTAAAATCATCTGAAATCTCTACAAATGATGATATTATTTCTTCATATGATCGCATTTTAATTTACCAATATTAAATTATTCATAGAAAAAACAGCTAAGGTTATAAATGTTTACCTATCTAAAATTCAGGTTTTTTTAAAGATTTTGAAAAACAAATAATTATAATAATTATTAAGATACAAATCCCTTTTCCATTTTAGAAATTCTTTTTTCTAATACAGTTATTGTTTCGATTATATTACTAATTTTAATTGTTATTGTTTTAATTTGATTTTCCAATGATGATAATCTATTCAAAGTCCAATAAATTACATCAGATTCTTTACTTGGCTTCATTAACCAATTAATAATATTTGAGACAAATTTTTTATTATCTTTTTGACTGATACCTATATTAGGGTCATTAGTAAAGATATCAATATCTCCCAAGGTTAATATTTTACCTTGTCCAAATTTAGAATAAGCTCCAATAATAAATTCTTTTTTCAATATATCTTTATCCCATTCCTTTGTCGTATCATCATATTTCTCTGCCCAAGTGTTTTTACTTAATTTAAATATAGGGGAAGCATTGTCCTTTAGCAATAGTGAGCATGTTCCTCCAATAACAATTTTTCTTAATTGATTTGTTATTTTATGTTTTGGAAAAGAATCAATCGTTAAAATGCTCGAACAATTTATATTTCTCTGATTTTCTTCTTTAACAATGTTATCTTCGAATAGAATATTAAAAAAGCTACCTGAGATATCATTTAAATTAGTCTTTTGAAGATAATCTCCCCCATATTCACTAATTAAAAGGAGTGAGCCCCCTGTTCTAACATAATTCATTATATTTTCGATTTCCAAATTTGAAAAATAATCATTTATAGGATTACCAATGACAAGAATATCTATATTTTTTAATATACCCTTGTTTATTTCTGAACTTTCATTATGAATTATTTTGAGATTAAGCATCTCTAAAAGACTGAGAAAATCAGAAAATTCATTATCAGAAGGGTTTAACATTTCATTATGAGATAGATCAAATAATATGACTACTTTATCAGAAAAAGGCATTTTTTTAAGATAACAATTTAAACTTTATTTCCATAAAGAAAAAACACCTATAAAAATAATTCTATGTATTTATTTGCTTTTTTAAGTATTTTATAATTTATATGAAAAATTTAGGATTTTTAAATTATAATAGAAATATAGAAAACTGGATCTTCTTTTTTCAATGTATTTAATGGACAAAAATCTTATTTTGAATAATTTTCAAAGAATTATACAAAACCATGATTAATAACAAGATTTTTAAAATTTATAAAATAATTCCAATTGGAATATAACAAATACATAAAATGCAAAAATTATGAGATATAATACAGTTGCAGTTATTGGATTATCTTGGGGAGATGAAGGTAAAGGTAAAATAACAGATTTCTTAGCACAAAAAGCTGATATAGTTGTTAGATATCAAGGGGGCAATAATGCAGGTCATACAGTTGTCTGTAATGGTATCAAATATAAATTCAGATTAATACCTTCAGGTGCTCCTTTAGAAAAAGAAATTATTATTGGTAATGGATGTGTTATTGATCCTAAGGTTTTATTATCTGAAATGGAAGATCTTAGTAAATTAAATAAAAAGATTAATTTAAAAATAAGTTCTACAGCTCATGTTATTTTTCCATTTCATCAGATTCTAGATGAATTAGAAGAAAAAAAAAAGAAAGATTATGCCGCAGGAACAACAAAAAGTGGTATTGGACCCACTTATTCTGATAAAGCAGCTAGATGGGGGTTAAGAATCTTTGATCTCATTCATCCTGAAATTTTGAAGGAAAAACTGATTAAATTAACAAAAATAAAAAAAGATCTTATTAATAGCTATATTTCAGATTGGAACTTAAATCTGGATGAAATTTATGAAGAATATTATAATTATGGCCAAAAGCTAAAACCTTATGTTATCGATACTGCTTTTTATTTAAATCAACAAATAGATAAAGAAAAGAAAATAATTTTTGAAGGTGCTCAAGGAGCTCTTCTTGGAATTGATCATGGTATGTATCCATTTGGAACATCCTCTAATTCTAATGCTCTAGGTATTTCTGCAGGGACTGGAGTTCCTCCAAAGAAAATTGGACCTATAATTGGAGTTATAAAAGCTTATACGTCAAGAGTAGGTGGAGGCCCCTTAGTAACTGAATTAAATAATGAAATAGGAGATAAAATAAGAACTCA